>DATBLK010000094.1:0-11710 GCA_036555405.1 Anaeromyxobacteraceae bacterium | reverse complement strand
AGAGCCCGACCGCGCCCACCGGTCCGGCCGGCGCCGCGGCGGCGGCGAGGAGCCGGAGCTCGAGGACCGTCTCCTCGAGCGCGGCCCGCAGGCGGCCGAGGTCGGCCGACACGAAGCCCTCGCCGCTCCGGGCCCCGGCGGCCGCGCGCTCGAGGTGATGCGGCGGGACGAGGAGCCAGGTCTCGAGCCCGGCGCGGGAGAGGGACGCCTTCCAGGCGCCGAGGAGCGCCGCGGCGCGCAGCTTCCAGGGCGGGACGAGGAGCGCGGTGCCGCGGCGCGGGCCGCGTGCCGGGAAGGCGTGGACCAGCGCCCGGTCGCCGGGGGGGCCGCCCCAGGGGGCGACCGGGAAGCGCCAGACGGCGGGCGCGGCCGGAGGGGGCGGAGGCGGAGGCAAGGGCCCCAGGCAGGCGAGCGGCCCGTCCGGGCCGGGCCGGTAGGGATCTGGCGGGCGCGGCACGCGGTCCTCGAGCCACATCGCCGCGCGGTCCACGGCCCGGTGTAGCGGCGCCAGGGCCATGGCCCGATTATCCCCCTGCCGGCGCGTAACGCCTGCCGGCCGGCGGAGACCATCCCGCCGAGGTGATCGATGGCCCTCTTCCGTCCCGACCTGCGCGACCGCGACGTCACGCCCCAGTCGCTCTGGCTCCGCCGCCGCGAGCTCCTCGCCCTGGGGGCCGCCGGGGCGGTCGGCGCGCTCCTGCCGGCTGCGGCCGGCGGGGCCGGCCCCTCCGGGCCGGCGCTCCCGGCGGCGAGGCGCCTGGAGATGGCCGGCGGCGAGAAGCCGGGCACCTGGGACGAGGTGACGGGCTACAACAACTTCTACGAGCTCGGCACCGACAAGGCGGACCCCAGGGCCAACGCCGGCACCCTCCGCCCGCGCCCCTGGACGGTGCGGATCGACGGCGAGGTCAAGAAGCCCTCCGACGTCGCCATCGACGACCTCCTCTCGTGGTTCCCGCTCGAGGAGCGCATCTACCGGATGCGCTGCGTCGAGGCCTGGTCGGTGGTGGTGCCCTGGCTCGGCTTCCCGCTCGGCGACCTCGTCCGGCGCGTCGAGCCCACCAGCCGCGCCAGGTTCGTCTCCTTCACGACGCTCCTGGACCCGCAGCAGCTCCCCGGCCAGAGGCGGCCGGTCCTCCCCTGGCCCTACGTCGAGGCGCTGCGCATCGACGAGGCGGTCCACCCGCTCTCGATGCTGGCCGCGGGCGTGTACGGCCGCGCGCTCCCCGGCCAGAACGGGGCGCCGCTCCGGCTCGTCGTCCCGTGGAAGTACGGCTTCAAGGGGGCGAAGTCGATCGTCCGCATCGCCTTCACCGAGTCGCAGCCGCGCACCACCTGGAACGCGGCGGCACCCCAGGAGTACGGCTTCTACGCCAACGTGAACCCGGCGGTGGACCACCCGCGGTGGAGCCAGGCGAAGGAGCGGCGGCTCGGCGAGTTCCGCAAGCGCGCCACGCTTCCCTTCAACGGCTACGCCGCGGAGGTCGCCGGCCTCTACGCCGGCATGGACCTCGCCAGGAACCACTGAGCCGCCGTGGCGCGCCGCCGCTCGCTCGCCGTCCCGCTGGCCGTCGCCCTGGGGCTGCTGCCGGCGGGGAAGCTCGTCCTCGACGCCCTCACCGGCGGCCTGGGGGCGAACCCCATCGAGCAGGTGCTGAACCGGCTCGGCTTCTGGACGCTGACCTTCCTGGCCGCGGCGCTGGCGGCGACGCCGGCGAAGGAGCTGCTGGGCCTCTCCTGGGCGCCTCGCATCCGGCGGGCGCTCGGGCTCCTCGCCTTCGGCTACGCCGCCGCCCACCTCGCCTGCTACGCCGGCGTCGACCAGTTCTTCGACTGGCCGGCCATCGTCGCCGACGTGACCAAGCGGAAGTTCATCGCCGTCGGCTTCGCCACCTTCCTCCTGCTCGTGCCGCTGGCCGCCACCTCCACCGACGCCTGGGTGCGCCGGCTCGGCTACCGCCGCTGGAAGGCGCTCCACCGGCTCGCCTACGCGGCCGCCGCGGGCGGCGTCGTCCACTTCGCCTGGCGCGTGAAGGTCGACCTTCTCAGGCCGGCGATCTTCGCGGCCGTCATCGGCGCCTTGCTGCTCCTGCGGCTCCTGCCGGCGCGGCGGCGCTCGACCGCGCCGCCGCCGCCGGGGTCGCTCACCCCCCGGACCTGATCCCCAGGGCCGCCAGCGCGAACGCGTACTCGTCGGCGCGGCGCTCCACCGTGGCGCGGAGGAGGTCGGCGCCCGAGTGGCCCGCGTTCCGCTCGATGCGGAGCAGGGCCGGACCGCCGCGCGTCGCCGCCTGGACCGCGGCCGCGAACTTCCGCGCGTGCATGGGGTCGACGCGGTCGTCGTGGTCGGCCGAGTCGAGGAGGAGCCAGGGGTAGGCGGTCCCCGGCGCGACGCGGTGGTAGGGCGAGTAGGCGTGGAGCGCGGCGAACTGCGCCGGGTCGTCCGCCGAGCCGTACTCGGAGATCCAGGTCTTCCCCGAGCCGAAGAGGTGGTAGCGCACCATGTCGAGGAGCGGGACGGCGCACAGCACGGCGGCGAAGAGGTCGGGCCGCTGCGTCATGGCCGCGCCCACCAGCAGGCCGCCGTTGGACCCGCCGCGGAGCACGATGCGCCCCTTCCCCGCCCACCCCTCGCGCACCAGCCACTCGGCCGCGGCGACGAAGTCGTCGAAGACGTTCTGCTTCTTGAGGAGCATCCCTTCCTCGTGCCAGCGCTCGCCGTACTCGTTCCCGCCGCGGAGGTTGGGCAGGGCGAAGACGCCGCCGCGCTCCAGCCAGGCGTGGAGCGGGGCGGAGAAGACCGGAAGCATGGGCTGCTGGAAGCCCCCGTACCCGTAGAGCATGACCGGCGCCGAGCCGTCGGGCCGGGCCCCGCGGGCGTGGACGAGGAACATCGACACCCGGGTGCCGTCCCTGGACCGGTAGAAGACCTGCTCGACCTCGTACCGAGACGGGTCGACCGGTGCCGCGAGCCGGAAGACGAGGCGGCTCGCCCGGCTGGAGACCCGGAGCTCGCGCACCTCGGGAGGTGCCGTGAAGCTCTCGAAGGAGAAGAAGGCCTGATCGTCGTCCTCCTCGCCCGAGGGGAGCGAGGCGGTGCCCAGCCCGGGCAGGGCCACGTCGCCGAGGCGGCGCCCCTCGAGGTCGCGGATCTCGAGGCGGCTCTGCGCTCGCTCCATCCAGGCGAGGGCGAGTCGCCCGCCGACGACCTCGAGGCCGCGCAGCGTCCCCTCTCCCTCGGGGACGACCTCCCGCCAGGCCTCGCGCTCGGGCCGGGCCGGGTCCACGCCCATCACCCTCCAGCGCGGGGCGCCGTCGTTGGTGCGGACGTAGAACCGGTCGCGGTGCGCCGTCACCTGGTAGATGTGCTTGCGGCCCACCGCCAGCGGCCGGAGCGGCTCGGCCGGCCCCCGGCGGGCGTCGCGGAACCAGACGTCGGTGGAGCTCCAGCCGTGCGAGGCGAAGAGGAAGAGCCAGCGGCCGTCGCGCGAGACCTCGGCGTGCAGGAAGGTCGTCGGGTCGCCGAGCCGCTCGCGCACGACGAGGTCCTTCGCCGGGTCGGTCCCGAGCCGGTGGAAGCGGACCTCCTGGTAGCCGGGTCGATCGGCGTCGGGGATCCGCGGGTCCGTCGGGATCCAGGTGTAGTAGAAGCCGTCGCCCCCGGGCGTGAAGGAGGCGTAGGCGTACCTCGCCCCCTCGATGACGTCGACGTCGGAGACCTTGCCGCTCGGGACGTCGAGGACGCGGAGGGTCGCCATGTCGGCGGCGTTGGGCTTCACCTGGTACGCGACGGTGCGTCCGTCCCAGGAGACGCTCCAGGCCCCCAGCGCCACCGACCCGTCCCTCGACCAGGCGCCGGGATCGAGGAGCCTGCGCTCGGCGCCGTCCGCCTCGCGGACCCACAGCGCCGCCTTCTCCTCGGTCGCGGCGCGGCGCTCGAAGAAGATCCGGGGCCCGCGCTTCACCGGAAGCCCCATGCTCTCGACGTAGACCAGCTCCCGGAGGCGGGAGGCCAGCGCGGCGCGGCCCGGGAGGCCGCCCAGGAAGTCGCGCGCCAGGCGGTCCTGGGAGGCCATCCAGGCCTGGACCTCGGGCGCCTTCTCGTCCTCGAGCCAGCGCCAGGGGTCGGGGACCGCCGCGCCGTGGAGGCGGTCGACGGCGTCGCCCCGCGGCGAAGCGGGGTACCGGAGGGCGGTCGCGGGCGGGGCGGCGGGCACGGGGACGGCGGTGTGCTGGGCGGCGCAGGCGGCGAGGAGGAGCCCGGAGCATGCCGGCGCGAACCGTCGCATGGGACGCGCAGCATAGCGCGCCGGTCGGCAGGGCGCCCCCGCCCCGGCGAGTCGGGAAGCCCCGGGGCCGGTGCACCCCATCGGGGAACGGCATCGAGGCGCTCGCCCCCGCCACTGGCCCGGCACGCCCCGGGATGCGCGTTGACAGGCCCCGCGTTCGGGCCGCATGACCAGTCGGTGGCCGAGGACAGCCAGAGCGCCGCGGTGTACGGAAGGGGCTCGCCGCCGAAGGTGGCGCTCCCCCAGCGCGGCGTGATGCTCGGCGTCGCCTGGAGCGGAATCGAGGGGGCGGGCAGCCAGATCGCCGCGGCCCGGGTGGAGCTCGCCCGCGCCCGGCCGCGCCTGGTGAAGGTGTGGCGGCCCTTCCAGGAGTCGCCGGGGCGCAAGGCGGTGCGGGAGCGATTCCCGGCCTGGATCGCCGAGGAGGCGCGCTGGGCCGAGGGTCGGCTGGTCGTCGGGCTCGACTTCCCGTTCAGCCTGGCCGAGACCCACCTGCGCCAGCTCGGGTTCCTGCGCCAGGCGCTGCGCGGGCCGGCGGCCCTGGGCAAGGCGCTCGAGGAGCGGTTCCTGCCGCCGGGCCGCGACCACACCGCCGCGGCCGAGGCCTTCCACGGCGAGCTCGGCAAGGATCGCCCCCGGGTGGCCGACGTCTACCGCGCCGTCTCCCACCCGCCGGGCCACGCCCGCCTCTACCGGCAGACGTTCTTCGGGCTCACCGCGCTGGCCCGGGTCGCCGACGTCTCCTTCGTGCCCTGGGACCCGCCTCGCGCCGGGCGGCCGGTTCTCGTCGAGGTCCGGCCCGAGCACGTGGCCCGGGCGCTCGCCGGCGTCGGCGCCTACCGCGACGACGCGCGGGGCGGCGCGCAGCGGGCCGGGGTCCGCGCGGCCCTCTTCCGGGCGCTGCGGGCCGCGACCGGCCTCGAGTTCGAGATGGAGCTGGTGGCGCGGGCGGTCGAGGACGGGAAGGGCCTCTTCCTCGACGCGGTGCTGGCGGCGGTGGCCGCGGGGGCGGCGGAGGCCGACGGCTTCCAGGGCGTCCCGCCCAACGTTCCGCGCAGCGAGGGGTGGATCCACTCGGTTCGAGAGGAGCCCGGGCGGTAGCGGCGAGCGCCCGTCTAGCGGGCCGCGCTTCGCAGCGCCCGGATGGCGACGGCGTAGTCCCCGGCGCCGAAGACGGCGGTGCCGGCGACGAGGACGTTGGCGCCGGCTGCGGTGACCGCCCCGGCATTCTCGGCCTTCACCCCGCCGTCCACCTCGATGTCCAGCGCCTGGCCCCGCGCCTCGGCGAGCGCCCGCAGCCGGCGCACCTTCTCGGTCACCGCCTCGACGTACGTCTGGCCGCCGAAGCCCGGGTTCACGGTCATGAGCAGCACCATCTCGCAGTCGCCGAGCACGTACTCGAGGGCCTCGAGTCCGGTGGAGGGGTTCAGCGCCACCGCCGGCTTCGCCCCCGCGCCGCGGATGGCCTGCAGGGTGCGGTGGAGGTGGGGGGAGGCCTCGGCGTGGACGGAGATGATGCCGGCGCCGGCGCGGGCGAAGGCCTCCACGTAGCGCTCCGGCTCCACGATCATGAGGTGGGCGTCGACGGGGAGCCGGGTCGCCTTCCGCACCGCCTCGACCACCAGGGGTCCGACGGTGATGTTGGGCACGAACCGCCCGTCCATGACGTCGACGTGGATCAGGTCGGCGCCGGCCGCCTCCACGGCCCGGACCTCGTCGGCGAGCCGCCCGAAGTCGGCGGAGAGGATCGAGGGCGCGATGCGGAGCGGCGGGCGCATGCGGCGAGTCTAGCCGACGAGCCTCGCGGCGAAGAAGCCGTCGCAGCCGTGCCGGTGGGGAAGGGTGAGGAGGTCGCCCTCCGGCGAGAGGACGTCGGCGGGAAAGCCGGGCGGCGGCGGGGCGCGGGACAGGCCCCCGGCCACGGCCGCGGCCGCGACCTCCGGCCCCTCGGCGCGCGAGAGCGAGCAGACGGCGTAGGTCACGGCCGCGCCCGGCCGCGCCCGGGCGGCCCCGGCCTCGAGAAGCGATCGCTGCAGGGCGGCGAACCGGGGGAGGTCGGCGGCGGTGCGCCGGAGCTTCAGCTCCGGGTGGCGGCGCAGCGTCCCGAGGCCGGCGCAGGGCGCGTCGACCAGGACCGCGTCGAAGCTCCGCGGCGCCAGCTCGGGCGCGGGCCTCGTCGCGTCGGCGCACACCACCCGCACCGGGAGGCCGCGGCGCGCCGCCTCCAGCCGCAGGGCGTCGGCCTTGCGCGGGTGGACCTCGACGGCCACCACCTCCCCCCCCGGGCCGAGCAGCTCGGCGACGTGAAACGCCTTCCCGCCCGGCGCGGCGCAGACGTCGAGGACGCGAGCGGGCCTGCCGGCGAGGTCGCCGGCGGCGAAGAGGGCGACGAGCTGCGCCGCCTCGTCCTGCACCTGGAACGGCAGGTCCCCGGCGGCGCGGGCCAGGGCGGCGACGCCGGCGCCCCGGAGGACCAGGCCGTGGGGCGAGCGGGCCGCGGGCGAGACCTCGAGCCCGGCGGCGCGGGCCCGCTCGGCGAGCTCGTCGCGCCGGGGCGAGCGCAGGCACAGCGGCGCCGGCCGGTTCATGGCCCCCGCCAGCGCCAGCGCCTCCGGGGCGCCCAGCCACGCCACCCACTCCTCCGCGAGCCAGCGCGGCAGCGACTCCGCGGCCGCGACGTGTCCCGCCGGGTCGCCCTCGAAGGGCGGGGGCGGCGGCGGCCCGGCGCGGGAGAGAGCGCGGAGCACCGCGTTCACGAAGCCGGCGGCGCGGCCGTGGTCGGCGCGCCGGGCCAGCGCCACCGCCTGGGAGACGGCGGCGTGGGGCGGCCGGCCCAGGAAGAGGAGCTCGTAGCCGCCCAGCCGCAGGGCCACCCGCGCCGCCGGGTCGACGCGTCCCAGGGGCCGGGAGAGGTGGGGCCCGAGGGCGGCGTCGATCGCCAGCGCGCGCCGGAGCGTTCCGTAGACGAGCTCGGTCGCGAGCCCGGCCTCGCGCGGGTCGATGGCGCCGGCGGCGCCGAGCGCGGCGTCGAGCGCCCGCGAGGCGTAGGCGCCCCCCTCCTCGACCCGGCGGAGCACGCCGAAGGCGATCTCCCGGCCGGTCACGGCCCGAGCACCGATCCGGGCGCGATGGCGGCGCCGCGCGCGAACTCGGCCGCGTCCATCCGGCGTTTCCCCTCGAGCTGCACCTCGGTCAGCAGCAGCGCCGAGCCCTCGCCGCAGGCGACCAGGATTCCCGCGGGCGCCGCGCGCGCCGACCCGGGCGGCCCTCCGGCCGGCGCCGCGGCATCGCCCGCCAGGGCCCTGGCGCCGTGCACCTTGAGGATCCGTCCGCCCAGCGCGGTGAACGCCCCGGGCCACGGAACGAAGCCCCGGACCCGGGCCGCGAGCCGCGCCGCCGGGAGGCGGAAGTCGAGTCGCCCGTGCTCCTTCGAGACGACGGGCGCGAGCGTGACCCGCGCCGGGTCCTGCCGGACCGGCGTCAGCGCGCCGCCGGCGAGCAGGGGGAGCGCCTCGGCGAGCGCCGCCGCGCCCAGCGCCGCGAGCCGGGCCGAGAGCTCCTCGGCCGTCTCCTCGGGGCCGATGGGCGCAGCGCGCTGGAGCAGGATGGGGCCGGTGTCGAGCCCCTCGTCCATGCGCATGACGGTGACGCCCGTCCAGGCGTCGCCCTCGGCCACGGCCCACTGGACCGGGGCAGCGCCGCGCCAGCGCGGCAGGAGCGAGGCGTGGAGGTTCACGGCGCCGTGCGGCGCCAGCTCCAGGAGGTCGCGCCCCAGGATGCGGCCGTAGGCGACGACCGCGAGAAGGTCGGGCCGCAGCGCCCGGAGCTCCGCGGCCAGCCGGCCGTCGCGCACCTTCTCCGGCTGGAGCACGGGGAGGCCGCGGGCGCGGGCCCAGGTCTTGGTCGCCGGCGGGCGCAGCGCCCGGCCGCGCCCGGCCGGGCGGTCGGGCTGCGCCACCACGCAGGCGAGGTCGTGGCCGGCGGCCGCCAGGGCCTCGAGCGAGGCGACGGCGAAGGGTGGCGTGCCGAGGAAGGCGATCCTCACGGTTCGTGATGCCCGGCCGGGCTCCTCCGCGGCGGGACGGAGCCGGTGATACCATGCCGCGGTCCCGGGGGTCGCGCGATGGCCGAGTCCCAGTCCCGACGCACCTACCTCATCGACCGTCCCTTCCAGCTCCGTTACATCCTGGCCCTCGCGGCCTGGGGCGCGGTGCTGGCGGCGCTCTTCGGGCTCTGGGCCTGGCAGGCGCACCAGCAGGCGACGGAGATCCTGGCCCGGGCGCCCGGCAACCCCGCGCTGCTCCGGCAGGCCGACCGCCAGCTCCTCTGGGCCCTGGCGGGAATCGGCGCGCTCTCGGCCGGGGCGCTCGCCCTGCTGGGCTTCGTCGTCACCCACCGCGTCGCCGGGCCGATCTGGGTGATGGGCCACGCCCTCGGCGAGGTCGCCCGGGGCCGCTACCCGTCGCGCCGCGGCCTTCGCCGCGGCGACGACCTGCAGGCGCTCCAGGCGCGCTTCAACGAGGCGGTGGACGCGCTGGAGGCGCGGGATCGCCGCACCCTGGGCGCGCTGGAGGAGGCGCTGGCCCGGCTCCGCCCGGCGGCCGCGTCGGATCCGCGCCTGGCGCAGGCGGCCGACGCCCTGGAGCAGGAGGCGAGGGAGCGGCGGGAGGCGCTGGGGGCGCGGCCGGAGTGACGCCTGCGTCTTCGAGGTCGGACGAGCCGGCGACCAGAAGCCAGGCCGCGGGTCACGGGAACGGCCGCGGCCGCGGCTTCGGGTGCGGCACGCACGGGATCGCGGCCGCTAGCCTTTCCTCCCGGGCAGGGCCTTTCGCTCCGCCACCGTCTTGGGATCCCACGCCGACGGGAGGACGTTGAAGGGCAGGAGCTTGGCGAGGAGCGGCAGGAGCAGCATCCCGCCCGGCGCGGCGAAGATGGCCAGCGCCGGGATGGCCTTGGCGAGGTCGATGAGCTGCAGGCGGACCTTGCGCCGCTCCTCGGCCGAGAGCGGCGTGCCGGTGGCCGCCTTGGCGAGGAGCTGCCCGAGCTGCCCGGTCTGGCGGACCTCGGCGGCCACCGCCTCCAGGTTCTGGGTGACGACGCCGGCGACCCTCTCGAGCAGCTCGTCGGTCACCTCGCCCCACTGATCGGTGAAGGCCTGCCACTCGGCGGCGGCGCCGGCCGGCGCCTCGAGCCAGATCTGCTGCTCGGCGGCGAGCACCGCGGCCTCGGCGCGCATCGCCGCCACCTCGTCGGCGCCGATCCGCGCGGCGGCGGCGAGCTCGTCGGCGTAGGCGGCGCCGCCGGCGGAAGGTGCGCTCGCCGCCTCGGCGCGAAGGACCTGCTCGACGAGGAAGCGGCGCAGGCGCGCCGGGGCCGCCCGGGCGAGGGCCGTCGCCCCGCGAGGCGCGCGCAGGGCCGCCTTCATCCGCCGCTCCAGCGGGCGCGGGAGCCCGAGTCGCGCGACCTGGTGATGCGCCTGGCGCCGCCTCGCGGGCTCGAGGGCCCCGGCGGCGGTGGCGAGGCCGGCGATGGCCTCGACCGACAGCGCCAGCTCCCCGCCGGCCTGGGCGAGCCGGCGACGGACGTCGGCCTCCGCCAGCCGCCCGCGGCGCCAGTAGGCGACGCCGAGCCGCGCCAGGAGCCGCCGCTCCACCGCGACATGGGCGGAGGAGAGGGGCAGGCCGCCCCGCGGGTCGCCCGGCGGCCAGCCGGAGTCGCGCAGCGCCTCGCCGGCGGCGTCGAGGGCGCGCTCCACCGCCGGCTCCGAGCCCCCCGTCTCGCGGCCCGGGTCTGCGGCCAGCGCCTCGGAGACGCGGCCGGCGCTGGCGGCGAGGAGGAGCGCGAGCTCGTCGCGGCGCCGCTCCGGGTCGGCGCCCGCGCCGGCGAGCGCCGCCACGTCGAGGAGCAGCTCCAGGTGGCCGGTGACCCGGTCGAGGAAGGCGGCGGCCGCCGGATCGGCTTCCGGCTCGAGCGGCCGGCGCCTCCGCAGCGACCGCGCCGCGAGCAGGAGGGCTCGCCCCTCGAGCTCCGTCCGGGGCGCCTCCCGGAGCCCTGGCGGCAGGCGCGCCAGCGACGCGGCCGGGCCGCGCTCGGCGAGCTGGGCGCCGATGACGCGGGTGAGCCAGCCGTCGATCTCGATCCGGATCGCCAAGCCGGCGCCGATACTACTTCACCGCCTTCACGCGAGGCCTCTTCTCCTCCGGCTCCTCGGCTTCCGGGGCCGCCGGCGCCGGCCCGCGCCGCACGCCGAACTTCTCGAGGAGCTTCCCCTCCACCTGCGAGAGCACCTCCGGGTGCTCCTTCATGAAGGCCTTGGCCTGCTCCCGGCCCTGGCCGATGCGCTCCCCGCCGAAGCTGAACCAGGCGCCGCTCTTCTCCACGATGTTCTCGGTGGCGGCGAGGTCGAGGATGTCGCCCTCCCGGCTGATGCCCACGCCGTACATGATGTCGAACTCGACCTCCTTGAAGGGCGGAGCCACCTTGTTCTTCACCACCTTGACGCGGGTGCGGTTGCCGATGACCTGCTCGCCGTCCTTGATGGCGCCGATGCGGCGGATGTCGAGCCGCTGGCTGGCGTAGAACTTCAGGGCGTTGCCGCCGGTGGTGGTCTCCGGGTTCCCGAACATCACCCCGATCTTCATCCGGATCTGGTTGATGAAGACGACGATGGTCTGGGACTTGGAGATGGTGCCGGTGAGCTTGCGCAGCGCCTGGCTCATGAGCCGGGCCTGCACGCCCATGTGGGCGTCGCCCATCTCCCCCTCGAGCTCGGCGCGCGGCACCAGCGCCGCCACCGAGTCGATGACCAGCACGTCGACGGCGCCGGAGCGCACCAGCGTCTCGGTGATCTCCAGCGCCTGCTCCCCGGTGTCGGGCTGCGAGATGAGGAGGTCGTCGGTGCGCACCCCGAGCTTGCGTGCGTAGCCCACGTCGAGGGCGTGCTCGGCGTCGACGAAGGCGCAGATGCCGCCGGCCTTCTGCGCCTCGGCGATGGCGTGGAGGGCGAGGGTGGTCTTGCCCGAGGACTCGGGCCCGTAGATCTCGACGATCCGGCCGCGCGGCAGGCCGCCGACGCCGAGCGCGATGTCGAGCGAGATCGAGCCCGTCGAGACCGCCTGCACGTCCTTCACCAGCGCCTCCTCGTTGCCGAGGCGCATGATCGAGCCCTTGCCGAAGGCCTTCTCGATGGACGAGACGGCCAGCTCGATCGCCTTCTCCTTCTCCGGTCCTACGGGCATCGCTTCTCTCCTCTCCGTGTGTGCGAGGGCAGGCCGCTGGGCCGTGTGCGGTGAGCCTGCCGAACCGCCCCTCTTGTCGTGTGAGCCGCTTCCTACCAGGGGCCCCGGACAGCGAACCTAAACATGCGAATACTGAACGGATGCGCGGGTCCGAGTCAAGAAGCCGGGCGGGCCCGGATCGTG
>DATBLK010000080.1:0-4287 GCA_036555405.1 Anaeromyxobacteraceae bacterium | reverse complement strand
GTCGCCGACCGCGAACTGCCGGCCCTCGACGTCGCCCGGCTGGGGGATTCCGCGGCCGGGCCGGTTGCCGAACCCCGGGTTCCCGTCGCCGCTGGCCCAGCCGGCCTCGACGCCGAGGAGCAGCTTCCCGTCGGAGAGCCGCCAGTCGGCCTGGACGACGGCGCCGAACTCGCGGACCAGCACCTGCCGGAGGGTGGCCGTCTCCCCGGGGTCGAGGCCGTCCTGGATGGTCCCGACGATGCCCACCGCCTCGAGCTCGAGCCGGAAGCGCTTCGTGCGCCAGCGCCCCCACAGGTCGACGGCGTGGGCGTTGGCGGCGCGCCGAAGGTTGGTGGCGGTGGTGCCCGAGCCGGGGTCGCCCGGGGTGCCGGTGGCCGGCGTGATGTCGTAGCCCACCGCCCGGTAGCTGTACCAGCCGCCCCAGTTCAGGCTCGAGCCGCCCTTGTCCAGCTTGCGCTGGAGCTCGTCGTCGGTGTCGAGGCGCATGAGCTTCACGCCCACGACCCAGGCGTCGTCGGTCTTGTCGAGGTCGAAGGGCTGGCCGCCGGGCACCGGGACCTGCGAGACCAGGCCGGTCCGCACCAGGTCGTAATGCGGAACCAGCACCACCGGGCCGAGGAGGGTCTGGCGCACCGGGATGGCGAGCTGGACCCTGTCGGCGGCGTCGCCGAAGTCGGCGTCCAGGTCGGTCCCGGCGTTGGCGAAGATGCCCAGGCCGAACTGCGACGGCATCCGGCCGAAGGAGAGCAGGCCCACCGGCGTCTGCACCTCGGCCCAGGCCCGGTTCACGCGCAGCGGGCTCGGCGGCGAGGCCGCGCTGGCGAAGAGCCCCGCCGGCCCGCCGTCGGCCGCGGGCGTCTCGCCGAGGAGCTGCCCCGACAGGAGGTCCAGCTGCGCCAGCACCCGGACCGCCTCGGAGACGTTGAGGCGCGGGTCGAGGCGCAGCCGGAGGTTGGCGCTCGTCAGGGAGCCGCGGGACGGGCTGCCGATCGGCAAGGGGAAGAGCGTGTAGCCCGAGGGGTCGGGCGCACGCTTCAGCGCCAGGGTGTCGAGGAGGTCGCCGCGGAGCCGGAAGGCGCCCTCGAGCTGGAGGAGGTCGAGCTTCTGGACCTCGGCCGTGGGCGGCGGGCCCTCGAAGAAGTCGTCCTTCGCCTGCCGGTCCTGGACGCGGGCGCGGATCTCGTCGCGGAGCTCCTCCTTCGCCTTCTCGACCTCCCTCTTGATGGCCGCCTGGACCTCGGGGGTGGCCGGCGCGGCCGGGGGCGCCTCCGTCTTCTGCTGGGCGGCGCCGGGGAGCGGAGCGAGCGCGAGGGCGAGGAGGAGCGGGGTGGGCCTGGGCATGGAGGTCCCTCTGCGCGAAGGCGCGCCGGCGCTTCGCTCGAAAGGTCGCGCCTTTCAAGCACGGCCCCGGGGGAGGGGTCAAGGATCGCGGGGCCCCTGCCGAAGCTCGACGAGCACGCCCCGACTTCCCCGGGGGTGCACGAAGGCGACCCGGGCGCCGCCCGCCCCGGGGCGCGGCGCCTCGTCGAGCAGCGGCGCGCCCTGCCGCCTGAGGTCGGCCATCGCCCGCTCGATGTCGGGCACCTCGATGCACAGGTGGTGCAGCCCCTCGCCGCGCCGCTCCAGCGCCTTGGCCATGGGGCTGTCCGGGCCGGTGGGCGAGACGAGCTCGATGCGACCTGCCCCGTGGCCGAAGATGGCGACCTCCACCTTTTCGGTGGCGACGACCTCGATCTCCGGCTCGCCGAGGCCGTAGACGTCTCGGTAGAGCTTCACCGCCGCCCGGAGGTCGGAGACGAGGATGGCGACGTGGTCGAGGCCGGTCATGGGGAACCCCCGCGGTCGTCCAGCGCCGCGATGAAAGGCCCGGGCGCGCCGCGAGTCAACTACGGCGCGGCCGGCGCCGGGTCGGCGGCGAGGACCCGGAGCTCCCCGAGCAGCCCCACCGTGTCCACCTGCGTGCCGCGGCCCAGCGCCAGGTGCGTGGCGTCGGCGACGTCCTGGCCCAGGGTCGGGTCCATGGCGATCCACTCCCCGCCGCTGCGCACCTCGGCCCAGGCGTGCCAGTAGAGCGCGTCGGCCCCGTCGCCGTAGCGGGCGTAGACGAGCCCGTGGACGAGCCGCGCCGGAACGCCGGCGGCGCGGGCCAGCGCCACCAGGAGGAGCGCGTGCTCGGTGCAGTCGCCCTTCCCGCCGGCGAGCACCTCGCTGGCGCGGTCGCGGCTCTGGCCGAAGGTCTTCTCCAGCCGGCGGTGGACGTGCTGGTTCAGCCGCCGCGCCGCCGCCCAGGCGCCGCGCGCATCCCCCGCGACCTCGGCCGCCAGGGCGCGGATCGCCGGGGCGTCGGAGTCGACCTCGGGGGTGGGGGCGAGGTGCTCGTCGCCGGGCGCCGCGCCGGCGGCCCGCGGCGCGTCCCTCGCCGGGTCGGCGGCCGCGGGAAGCCGCGCCGAGACGGTGAGGACCGCGTCCCCGCCCGCCGCCGGGCCGAAGCGCTGGCGCTCGTCGCCCTTCCTGAAGCCCTCCGGCAGCCCCCGCAGGCGGTAGGTCACCGCGCCCGGAACGGTCCGCGGCAGCGGTCCCGGGAGCGGCACGCGGGTGAGGTTGAAGAGGTCGACGCGGTCGAGCCGCCGCGCCACCTCCTCCGGCTCGGCGCGCGCCACGACGGACCCGCCGAGGCGCATCTCGGCGACCCGCCCGTCGTCGGCGACCAGGACCTCGATGGCGGCCCGGTCCCCCTGCTCTCGCTCCGTCACCACCGACACCTCCACCTCGACGCCGGCGCCGCCCAGGCGGCGCCGGCCCACCCAGACGTCCTCGACCTGCCGCACGCGAAGCTGGTCGGCCTGGAGCTGGGCGCCGCGCACCGGGCCGCGCAGCGCCGCCGCGAGCCGGGCCCCATCGGCCTGCTCCGCGGTCTCGCCGGGATGGGGGATGCTCCTGGTCTCGCGGCTGCCGGCCGAGGCGACGACGACCTCGCAGGTCCGCTCGCCACAGGTGCCGGTGAAGCTCCGGTCCCCGCCGTCGCCGGCGCGGCGCGTCGAGAACGCCAGGAGCCGGCCGCGGGGCCGCGCCTGGTAGACCTTCTCGTCGCGCTGGAGCCGCGTGACGGTTCGGCCGCCCAGGGTGGCGGTGAGCGAGGTCTCGGCGCGGGCCACCAGCACCGACTGCCCCCCGCGCCGCTCCAGCCCCACCTCCATCCAGGTGTAGCCGGCCTTCCTGCCCACGAGGTAGAGGCCGAACCACTCCCGGCCACCCGGCCGGGCCAGCGTCACCACGTCGGGCGGCCGCCGCGGCGCGGCCGGCGGCGGCGAGCCGGCGGCGGCCGGCGCGGCGGCCGCGGGCGGGGGCTTCCCGGGCGCGGAGGCCGGAGCCGCCGGAGCCGCCTCGCCGCGGCAGGCCGCTCCGGCGAGCGCGAGCGCCAGCGCCGCGTGCAGGACCGGGGAGCGCACCGGCCCCTTGTAGCAGAGGAGGGCCGCCCCTGCCCTGTCGGCGGCCGCGGCTTTGGTGTACCTAAGGAGGCGGGGCCGGCCATGACCCTGAGCGCAGCCTTCGCCATCGCCAGCGCCGCGCTGGGGCTCGCCATCGCGGGCTTCGTCCTCCGCATCGCCCGGGCGCCGGGCTGGGAAGACCAGCGGCCGCTGTCCTTCGCCGCGCTCACCGCCGGAGCGGCGACGCTCGCCAACGCCGCCGCCACCATCCCCATCGCGACCGCGAGCGCGGTGCTGCTCTCCCGTTGCCAGATGCTCTTCATCGGGCTCCACGTCGCCGCCTGGCACCACTACGCCAACCGGGTGGCCGGGCGCCCGCCGGTGCCGCTGGAGCGCGCGGCTCCGCTGATCGCCGGCGCTGCCGCCGCCAGCGCCCTCGTCCCCGGGCTCGTCTACCTCCCGACCATCCGCGTGCACCAGGTGGCGATCCTGAACCTCACCTACTACGACTCCGTCACCACGAGCTACGGCAACGGGCTCATGGCCTTCTACGCCCTCCTGGGCACCTGGGTCCTGCTCCGGTTCGTGGGCGCGATGCGGCGCGGCGTCCCCTGGACCGGGCTGCCGCTCGTCGGGCTCGTCTTCCTGCAGGTCATCGCGGTGCACGACGCGCTCGTGAACGGCGGGATCCTCGAGTCCCCCTACCTCCTCGACTTCGGGTTCCTGGCCCCCATCGCCGCCGTCTCCTTCCAGCTCCAGCGCCGCTTCACCGCCGACGCCACCGCCCTGCGCGAGCTCCGGACCCAGCTCGAGCGAAAGGTGGACGAGCGGTCGAAGGAGCTGGCCCGGACCGCACAGG
>DATBLK010000053.1:0-10488 GCA_036555405.1 Anaeromyxobacteraceae bacterium | reverse complement strand
GGCCACCGCGTCCGCCGGCGCCACCGAGCCGTCCGTCCACACCTCGAGGGCCAGGCGGTCGTAGTCGGTCTGCTGGCCGACGCGGGCGTTGGTGACCTGGTAGTTCACCTTGCGGATGGGGCTGAAGAGCGCGTCGATGGGGACGGTCCCGATGGCCTGCCCGGCGACCTTGTTCCGCTCGGCGGGGACGTAGCCGCGGCCGCGCCGGGCGGTGAGCTCCATGCGCACCCGCCCGCCCTCGCTGATGGTCAGCAGGTGCTGGCCCGGGTTCAGGATCTCCACCTGCCCGTCGCCGGCGATGTCGCCGGCCTTCACCTCGCGCGGGCCGTCCGCCTCGATCCGGAGGGTCTTCACCTCGTTGGTGTGGACCTGGAGGAGGACCTCCTTCAGGTTCAGGATGATGTCGGTGACGTCCTCGGCGACCTCGGGGATGGTGGTGAACTCGTGCTCCACCCCCTCGATCTTCACGGTGGTGATGGCCGCTCCCTGGAGGCTGGAGAGGAGCACGCGGCGCAGCGCGTTGCCGAGCGTGATCCCGAAGCCGCGCTCCAGCGGCTCGGCGACGAACTTCCCGTAGGTGTTGCTGAGGGATTCCTGGTCGACGGCCAGGCCGCGCGGCTTGATGAGGTCGCGCCAGTTGCGGGTGACGATGGCGTCTGCCATGGCTTTCTCCTGGCCGCCGTCCCCTCCCCGCTTCCGCCAGCCGAGCGGAGCGGGGCACCGTGGGACGCGCGGCCGCTCTGGTGTGGGGTCGGCCCTACTTCGAGTAGAGCTCGACGATGAGCTGCTCCTGGATGGGCATGGTGACGTCCTCGCGCGCCGGCGTGGTCTTCACCGTTCCCTTGAAGGCCCCCTTCTCCAGCTCGAGCCACTGCGGCACCCCGCGGCGGTCCACCGCCTCGAGGGCCTCGGCGATGCGGACCACCTTCCTCGACTGGTCGCGGAGCTCCACCCGGTCGCCGACGCGGAGCCGGTAGGAGGGGACGTTCACCTTGCGGCCGTTGACGCGGAAGTGGCCGTGCCGGACGAGCTGGCGCGCCTCGTTGCGCGTGTCGGCGAAGCCGAGCCGGAAGACCACGTTGTCGAGCCGGAGCTCGAGCGCCTGGAGGAGGTTCTCGCCGGTCTTGCCCTTCGCCGCCGCGGCGTTCCAGTAGGCGTGGCGGAAGTCGGCCTCGAGCAGGCCGTACATCCGCTTCACCTTCTGCTTCTCCCGCAGCTGGACCCCGTACTCGGAGAACTTGGCGCGCCCCTGGCCGTGCTGGCCCGGAGGGTACGGGCGGCGCTCGATGGCGCACTTGTCCGTGTAGCAGCGGTCGCCCTTCAGGTACATCTTCAAGTTCTCGCGTCGACAGAGGCGGCAGACGCTCTCGGTGTAACGAGCCACGGTGTTCGCTCTCCCTGGGCTAGACGCGGCGGCGCTTCGGCGGCCGGCAGCCGTTGTGCGGAATGGGGGTCACGTCGCGGATCAGCGTGATCTTCAGGCCGGCGGCGCCCAGGGCCCGCAGCGCCGACTCGCGCCCGGCGCCGGGCCCCGACACCTGCACCGAGACGGTCTTCAGGCCGTGCTCCATCGCCTTGGCGGCGGCGTCGCCGGCGGCCACCTGGGCCGCGAAGGGCGTCGACTTCCGGGAGCCCTTGAACCCGCGGGCGCCCGCCGACGACCAGGCGATGACGTTGCCCGAGACGTCGGTGATGGTGACCATGGTGTTGTTGAACGTCGCGGCGATGTGGACGATGCCGGCGGCGACGTTCTTCTTCACCCGCTTCTTCCCCTTCTTCGGGGTGACGGGCGAGGCGGTGACGGGCTCCATGCCCCCCAGGCTCGGGGCCGCCGGGGGGGCGGCCTCCTCGGCCTTGGCGGGTGCGGCCTCGGGCTTCTTCGCCGGCTTCTCGCTCTGCTGCTTCTCGTCGGCCACTCGTGCTCTCCGTTCCGTTCCCGATCAGGCCTTGGTCGGCGCCGGCGCGGCGGCCACCGGCTTGCGGACCAGGCCGCGCTTCGGGCCCTTGCGGGTGCGGGCGTTGGTGTGGGTGCGCTGGCCGCGGACCGGCAGGCCCTTGCGGTGGCGCAGCCCGCGGTAGCAGCCGAGGTCCATGAGCCGCTTGATGTTCATCGACACCTCGCGGCGCAGATCGCCCTCGACCTTCACGTTCTGCTCGATGGTCTCGCGGATGCGGCGGACCTCGTCGTCGGTGAGGTCCTTGGTCCGCGTCTTCGGGCTCACCTGCGAGCGCTCGCAGAGGAGGCGGGCGGTGGTCTTGCCGATCCCGTAGATGTACTGGAGCGCGATCTCGACGCGCTTCTCGCGAGGGAGGTCGACGCCGGCGATGCGAGCCATCTTCGTTCCTCTCCAGTGCGCCGGGCGCTAGCCCTGGCGCTGCTTGTGCCGGGGATTCGCGGCGCAGATGACGCGCACGACGCCCTTGCGCTTCACGACCTTGCACCGCTCGCAGATCTTCTTCACCGACGCGCGGACCTTCATGACCTCGACCGCCTCCCGGAACCTGCCGTCGCTTCAGACGAAAAGCCCGCCGCGGCTCGCGGCGGGACCGGCTGCGGGGCGCTGGCAGCTGCCTGCCCCCCCGGCGCCCGTTTCGCTTCGCGCCCGCACCGCGCGGGAATCCCGGGGTGCATTGCGAAGCGCGCCCTATAACACAGGATTTTTGAAGTTGCAACGCCGCCGGCCCCCGGGGCGGTCCCGCCACAAGGCCCCGTGATCACGGTCCGTTCCGCGAGGGCAGGGGGGCGCCCCGGACCCCCAGGACGCGCGGGCCGCCCGCCGTCACCGCGACGGTGTGCTCGAAGTGCGCCGAGAGGCTTCCGTCGGCGGTGGCCGCCGTCCAGCCGTCCTCCAGGAATCGCACCCCCGGCCCCCCGGCGTTCACCATGGGCTCGATGGCCAGCACCATCCCGGTCTCGAGCCGCGGCCCGCGGCCCGCCGGCCCGTAGTTGGGGACCTGGGGCGGCTCGTGCAGGGCGCGGCCGATCCCGTGGCCCACGAAGTCGCGGACCACCGCGAACCCCGCAGCCTCGACGCAGCGCTGCACCGCGGCCCCGATGTCGCCGACCCGCGCCCCGGGCCTGGCCTCGGCGGCGCCGCGCCCCAGCGCCGCCCGCGTGACCTCGAGGAGGCGCAGGGCCTCGGGGGCGGCGGGGCCGACGGGGACGGTGACCGCGGCATCGCCGTACCAGCCGTCGAGGACCGCGCCCAGGTCGAGCCCGACCACGTCGCCGGCGCGCAGGGTCCGCCGGGCGGAGGGGATGCCGTGGACCACCTCCTCGTTCACCGAGACGCAGATCGAGGCGGGAAAGCCCCGGTAGCCGAGGAAGGCGGGCGCGGCGCCGCGGCGCCGGAGCCCTGCCTCCGCCATCCGGTCGATCTCCAGCGTCGTCAGGCCGGGGGCCACCGCGGCGCGGAGCTCGTCGAGGACCTCGTGGACGGCGCGGCAGGCGGCGTCGATTCGCGCGACCTCGTCGGGTCCGCGCCGGTGGATCCGCTCAGGGTGCACGCGCCGGGCCGAGGATTGCCCGCGTCGCCGCCAGGATCGCCTCGGGCGCCCCCGTCGCCGGCACCGCGGCCACCAGCCCGCGCTCCTGGTACCAGCCCCGCAGCGGCGCGGTCTTCTGGGCGTACTCCTGCATCCGCTTCCGCACGTTCTCGGGCCGGTCGTCGTCGCGGAGCACGAGCGCGGTGCCGTCCTTGTCGCAGGCCCCGGGCCGGCGGGGCGGGCTGGCGGCCAGGTGGTAGACGGCGCCGCACTTCGGGCAGCTCCGACGGCCCGAGATGCGCTCCACCAGCACCTCCTCCGCGACCTCGTAGGAGATCACCCGGGTGACGGCGCGGCCGCCGCGGGCCAGCAGCGCTTCCAGGAAGCCGGCCTGCGCCACGGTGCGGGGATAGCCGTCGAGGATGCAGCCGCCGGCCACGTCCGGCCGCGCCAGCCGCTCCTCCACCATGGCGTTGGTGATGTCGTCGGTGACCAGGCCCCCGGCGTCCATGATGGCCTGGATCTTCTTTCCGATGGCCGTGCCCCGCGCCTTGTGGTCGCGGAACATGTCGCCGGTGGAGACGTGCGGGATGGCGAGCTCGGCGGCCAGCATCTTCGCCTGCGTGCCCTTGCCGGCCCCCGGCGGTCCGAAGAGAACCAGGATCACGACACCTCCCCGGCGGCGCCCGGGCCGCCTCCCCTACGCGTTGACGGCCGATCCCGACGCGAGCCGGCGGCCGCGGATGCGAGGTCCGCGCGGGCCGGTGAAGCCCTCGTAGTGACGGGTGATGAGGTGCCCCTCGATCTGCTGCACGGTGTCGAGAGCCACCCCCACGACGATGAGCAGCGCCGTGCCCCCGAAGTAGAAGGGAACGCCGAACTCGCTGATGAGCAGCGTCGGCAGCACGCAGACGGCGGCGATGTAGACGGCGCCGCCGAAGGTGATGCGGGTGAGGATGTGGTCGATGTGGTCGGCCGTGGTCTTCCCCGGCCGGATCCCGGGGATGTAGCCCCCGTACTTCTTCAGGTTGTCGGCGACGTCGACCGGGTTGAAGGTCACCGCGGTGTAGAAGTACGCGAAGAAGACGATGAGGAGCACGTAGAGGACGTTGTAGATCCAGGAGCCCGGGTTCATCTCGTCGGAGACCCTCTGTAGAAAGGGGAACCAGGAGGCCAGGGTCGCCGGGAAGAGGAGGATGGAGCTCGCGAAGATGGGCGGGATGACGCCGGCGGTATTCACCTTGAGCGGAAGGTGCGTCGACTGGCCTCCGTAGAGCTTCCGCCCCACCACCCGCTTCGCGTACTGCACCGGGACGCGCCGCTGGCCGCGCTCGCAGAAGACGATCACCGCCACCACCGCCAGCATCACCCCGGTCAGGAGGGCGATCTTGAACTCGTCGAGGGCGCCGCCGGTCTTGTAGGCCGCCCAGGTCTGGTACATGGCGTCGGGGACCCGGGCCACGATCCCGGCGAAGATGATGAGCGAGATCCCGTTGCCGATGCCGCGCTCGGTGATCTGCTCGCCCATCCACATGATGAAGGCGGTCCCGGCGGTGAGCGAGATCATCGTCAGGATCCGGAAGCTCCAGCCGGGTTCCGGGACCACGCTGAGCCCGGTGGGATCGCGCAGCGTCTCGAGGTAGCTGGCGATGGCCGATCCCTGGACCACCGAGAGGGCGATGGTGAGGTAGCGGCTGTACTGGTTGATGCGGCGGCGCCCCAGCTCGCCCTCCTTCTGGATCTTCTCCAGCGCCGGGATCACCACCGTCAGGAGCTGGAGGATGATGGAGGCGGAGATGTACGGCATGATGCCGAGCGCGAAGATGCTGAGCTGCTCCAGGGCCCCGCCCGAGAAGAGGTTGAAGAGGCCGAGGAGGCCGCCCGAGGACTGCACCACCCGCCGCATCGCCACCCGGTCCACGCCCGGCGTGGTGACGAAGATCCCGAGCCGGTAGATGGCCAGGACGCCGAGCGTGAAGAGGAGCCGCTTGCGGAGCTCGGGGATGCGGAACATGTTCGCGAAGCTGCTGATGACCATGGCTTCCTCGGACTCCCGGCGGGGGACGAGCCCCGCCTACTTCCCCTTCGACGCCTTCGCCTGCGCCGCCGCCCTCCGCTCCGCCTTCGCCCTCTCGCCCATCGTGAGCCGGCGCGGCACGACCTCCACCTTTCCGCCGGCCTTCTCGATGGCGGCGCGGGCGCCTGCGGTGACGCGGTCCGCCCGGACCGTGTAGGCGTTCTTCAGCTCGCCCGTCCCCAGGACCACCACCCCGTCGCCGCGGCCGCGCACCAGGCCGGCCTGGCGCAGCGCCGCGGCGTCCACGGGGGCGCCCGCCGGGAGGGCGTCGAGCCGGCCCACCTGGACCTCCTCGAGCTCGCGCCGGAAGAAGTTCGCGAAGCCGAACTTCGGAAGCCGGCGCTGCAGCGGCATCTGGCCGCCCTCGAAGCCCTCGAAGTGCATGTTGCCGGTGCGGGCCTTCTGGCCCTTCCCGCCCCGGCCGGCGGTCTTGCCCAGGCCGGAGGCCTGTCCGCGCCCGACGCGCTTGCGGACGCGGCTCGCGCCCCGGGGCGCCTTGAGTCCGCTGAGAGACATGTCCTCGTCCTTTCTACCCCAGGCGGCGTGGCCGGGTCACCGGCCGGAGGCCGCCGCCCCGGCCTTCTTCCGGGCGGCGCGACCTTGCGGCGCCGGCTCCTCCACCCGCTCCCACTCCACGAGGTAGCGGACCTTGTCGATCATCCCCATCGTCGCCGGGGTGTCGGGGAGGAGCTTCTCGCTGTTCGTCTTCTTCAGGCCGAGCCCGCGCACCGTCACCCGGTGCCCCTCCGGGCACCCCGCCAGGCCGCGGACCAGCTTCACTCGAATGGCTGCCATGCGCGCCCCCTAGGCCCCGAGCTCCCCGGCCTGCTTGCCGCGCAGCCGCGCCGCCTCCTCGCTGCTGCGCAGCCGCTTCAGCCCGGCCACGGTGGCCTTGATCACGTTGTGCGGGTTCCGCGACCCCTGGCTCTTCGTGAGGACGTTGCGGACCCCGGCCGACTCCAGCACCGCGCGCACCGCGCCGCCGGCGATGACGCCGGTCCCCTCCCCTGCTGGCTTGAGCAGCACCCATCCGGCGCCGAAGTGGCCCAGCACCTCGTGCGGAATGGTGGTGCCGAAGAGCGGGACCTTGAAGAGGTTCTTCTTCGCCTGCTCGCCGCCCTTGCGGATGGCCTCGGGCACCTCGTTGGCCTTGCCCAGGCCGACGCCCACGTGCCCCATGCCGTCGCCCACCACCACCAGCGCGGAGAAGCTGAAGCGCCGGCCTCCCTTCACCACCTTGGCGACGCGGTTGATGTGGACGACTCGGTCCTGGAGCTCGAGGTCGTTTGCGTTGATGGGGATGGACATTCGTGCTCCCTAGAACTCGAGGCCGGCCTCGCGGGCCGCCTGCGCCACCGCGGCCACCCGGCCGTGGTAGTCGAAGCCGTTGCGGTCGAAGACGACCCGCGAGATGCCGGCGGCCAGCGCCGCCCGGGCCACCGCCGCGCCGACCTTCTTCGCCGCCGCCGTCTTGGCGTCCTCCTTCACCTCGTCGCGGACGGCCTTGGCGACGGTGCTCGCCGACGCCAGCGTGCGCCCGGTGGTGTCGTCCACCACCTGGGCGTAGACGTGGTTCAGGCTCTTGTAGACGGTGAGCCGCGGCCGGGTCGGCGTCCCGGAGACCTTCCTCCGGATGCGCGCCCGGCGCTTCTCCCTCGGGGTGACGTGCTTCGCCATCGTCTTCCTCCTTGCGGCGGCGCGGGGGCGCCCGCCGCATGAGCCGGGCGGCTAGACCGCGCCGGTCTTGCCCTCCTTGCGGCGGATGACCTCGTCGACGTACTTGATCCCCTTCCCCTTGTAGGGCTCGGGGAGGCGGAGGCCGCGGATCTTCGCCGCGGTGAGGCCCAGCAGGTGCTTGTCGACGCCGCGGACCGTGACCCGGGTCTGCTTGGCGTCCACCTCGGCGGCGATGCCCTCGGGCAGCCGGAAGACCACCGGGTGGGAGTAGCCGAGGACGAAGTGGATCTCCTTGCCCTTGAGCTCCGCCTTGAAGCCCACGCCGCTGATGTCGAGCGCCGCCTGGTAGCCCTGGGTCACGCCCTGGAGGGCGTTCTTGACCATCGTCCGCGTGAGGCCGTGGAGCCCCTTGGACAGGCGGCTGTCGTCCGGGCGCGAGACCCGCACCTCGCCCTTGTCCACCTCGACCTTGACCACCGGGTTGAAGGCGAAGGCCATCTTCCCCTTCGGACCCTCCACCCTGACGGTGGTGCCGTCGACCGCCACCTTCACCTTTTCCGGGATCCTGACCGGGATCTTCCCGACGCGAGACATGCGGCCTCCTAGAAGACGGTGCAGATGAGCTCGCCGCCCACCTTCTGCTTGCGCGCCTCGCGGTCCACCATCACGCCCTTGGAGGTGGAGAGGATGGCGATGCCCATTCCGTTCAGGATCCGCGGGATCTCGTCGGTCGGGACGTAGCGGCGCAGGCCGGGCTTCGACACCCGCTTGATGTCGGTGATGGCCGGGGTGCGCTCGGCGGTGTACTTCAGGAGGATGGTGATCGCCCCCTGCCCGCCGTCGTCGTGCCGGACGAAGTCCCTGATGTAGCCCTCCTCCTTCAGGACCTCGGCGAGACGCAGCTTCAGCCGCGACGCCGGCACCACCACCTTCTCGTGGCGCGCCGAGGAGGCGTTGCGGATGCGCGTCAGCATGTCGCCGATCGGATCGGTGAAGCTCATGTCGTTCTCCCTACCAGCTCGACTTGATGACGCCGGTCACTTCGCCCTGCAGCGCCCGCTTGCGGAAGCAGATGCGGCACATCTGGAACTTGCGGAGGTAGGCGCGGGGCCGGCCGCAGATGGGGCAGCGGTGGTAGGCCCGCACCGGGAACTTCGGCTTCCGCTTCGCCTGCGCGATCTTCGACAGCTTCGCCATGGGGTCTCCTCGCAGGGTCAAGCGCGGAAGGGCACGCCGAGGTGGCGGAGCAGCGCCCGCCCCTCCTCGTCGTTCCGGGCGGTCGTCACCACGGTGATGTTCAGCCCCTTGATCTTCTCGACCTTGTCGTAGTTGATCTCGGGAAAGATGATCTGCTCGCGCACGCCCAGGGTGTAGTTCCCCTTGCCGTCGAAGGACTTCGGGGACACGCCCTTGAAGTCGCGCACCCGCGGCAGGGCGACCGAGACCAGTCGGTCGAGGAACTCGTAGGCCCGCTCGCCGCGCAGGGTCACCATGGCGCCGATGGACTGGCCCTGGCGCAGCTTGAAGTTGGCGATGGACTTGCGCGCCTTGGTCACCACCGGCCTCTGGCCGGTGATGGCGGCGAGCTGCTCCACCGAGGCGTCCAGGACCTTGGCGTTGTTGATGGCCTCCCCGAGCCCCATGTTCACGACGATCTTGTCCAGCCTCGGCGCCTGCATGGGGTTCGTGAAGCCGAACTCCTTCATCAGGGCGGGCCGGATCTCCTGCTGGTACCGGTTCTTCAGTCGCGCTGCCATGGCCTCTCCTCGCCCGCGCCCGGCGCGGGCTCCGGGGCGACGCCTCGGGGATCTCCAGCTACGCCCACGCCGCACCGCACTTCCGGCAGGCCCGGACCAGGCGCCCGCCCTTCTTCTCCGACGCCACGTGCTTCACCCGCGTCGGCTTCTCGCACTTCGGGCACACCACCATCACGTTGGAGAGGTGGAGGGTGCCGGCCTTCTCGATGATCCCGCCCTCGGGGTTGGAGGCGCTCCGCCCCTTCTTCAGGTGGCGCTTCACGGTCCAGAGCTTCTCCACCCGCACGCGGTTCACGCCGGCGAGGACCGCCAGCACCTTGCCGGTCTTCCCCTTCTCCTTGCCGGCCAGGACCTTCACGGTGTCGTTCTTGTGCACGTCCATGGCTAGAGCACCTCGGGCGCCAGGGAGATGATCTTCATGAACTTCCGGGCGCGGAGCTCGCGGGCCACCGGGCCGAAGATGCGCGTGCCGATGGGCTCGAGGTCCTTGTCGATGAGGACCGCCGAGTTCCCGTCGAAGCGGATGTAGCTGCCGTCGGGTCGCTTCACCTCGCGGGCGGTCCGGACGATGACCGCTCGCGCCACCTCCCCCTTCTTCACCTTCGCCTGGGGGATCGCCTCCTTGATGGAGACGACGATGACGTCGCCCACCGAGGCGTAGCGGCGCTTGGACCCGCCCAGCACCTTGATGCACTGCACGCGCTTCGCGCCGCTGTTGTCGGCGACGTCGAGCATGGTCTGCTGCTGGATCATGGCCTAGGCCTCCGCCGCCCGCTCCAGCGTCTCCACCACCCGCCAGCGCTTGTCCCGGGAGAGCGGCCGGGTCTCGACGATCCGCACCCGGTCGCCCACCTGGCACTCCTGCTTCTCGTCGTGGGCCTTGAAGGTCGCCGCCTTCTTCACGATCTTGCCGTACTTCCGGTCGGCGACCCGCCGCTCGACGCGGACGACGACGGTCTTCGTCATCTTGTTGGAGACGACCACGCCGACCCGGCTCTTGCGGATTCCGCGCTCCATGGCTCCCTCACTTGCCCTTCGGCTCGGGTGCGGTCCGGCCCCGGCGCTCGATGCCGAGCTCCTTCTCGCGCTTCACCGCGAGGCAGCGCGCCACGTCGCGGCGCGCCTTCTCGAGGTCGGCGGTCGAATCCAGCACCCCGGTGCTGTGCTTGTTGCGCATGTCGAAGATGGAGCGGCGCAGCTCCCGCACCCGCTGGTCGAGCTCCTGGGGGGAGAGGGCGCGCAGCTCGTCGGCGGTGGCCATGCCGGTCCTCCTAGAGCGTCGCCCCGCGCTTCACCATGCGCGTGGAGACGGGGAGCTTGTGCGCCGCCAGGTGGAAGGCCTTCTTGGCGGTGGCGTCGTCGACGCCGGACATCTCGTAGAGCATGCGGCCGGGCTTCACCACGGCGACGTAGTACTCCACGTTGCCCTTGCCCGTGCCCATGCGCGTCTCGGCCGGTTTCTTGGTGATGGGCTTGTCCGGGAAGACGCGG
>DATBLK010000051.1:0-1659 GCA_036555405.1 Anaeromyxobacteraceae bacterium | reverse complement strand
CCCGGGAGCCGGGTGCGGCCGGCGCGGCGCGCCAGGAGGCAGCCCGCGGCCGCCGGCTCCTCCCGGCGGGCCCCGGAGCGTCCTGCGGGACCGGCGAGGTCGACGTGCAGGTTCCCTCCTCGGGCGCGCCCCCGCGCGCCGCGCCCCGTCCCTAGGCGGATCGGAGCAGGCTCTCGAAGATCTCCCGGCCGTCGGCGCAGCCGAGCACCGGCTCGCTGGCCCGCTCGGGGTGCGGCATGAGGCCGACGACGTTGTGGCGCGGTCCGCCCGCCAGGCCGGCGATGTCGCGCGCCGAGCCGTTGGGCGCGCCGCCCACGTAGCGGAAGACGACCCGCCCCTCGGCCTCGAGCCGGTCGAGGGTCTCGTCGTCGGCGAAGTAGTTGCCCTCGGCGTGGGCGATGGGCATCCGCAGCCGCCTCCCGGCGAGGCCGGAGGTGGCCGGGGTCTCGCCGCCGCCCACCTCGACGAGCACGTCCCGGGCGATGAACTTCAGGGAGGCGTTGCGCCGGAGCACGCCGGGCAGGAGCCCGGCCTCGCAGAGGATCTGGAAGCCGTTGCAGATCCCCAGCACCGGCCCGCCGCTCCGCGCGTAGCCGACGACGTCCTCCATCACCGGGCTGAAGCGGGCGATGGCGCCGCAGCGCAGGTAGTCGCCGTAGCTGAAGCCGCCCGGGAGGATGACCGCGCCCAGCCCGGCCGGGAGCCGGTCCTTGTGCCAGACGTAGCGGGCTTCGCCGCCGAGGACGTGGTTCACCACGTGGTACACGTCGTGGTCGCAGTTCGACCCGGGGAAGGTGACGATGCCGACCTGCGCGCTCACAGCTCGATCCGGAAGTCCTCGATGACGGTGTTGGCGAGGAGCTTCCGGCACATCTCCTCGAGCCGCTGGCGCTCGGCGTCGGCGGAGGGGCCGTCGCGGAGCGCGACCTCGATGAACTTCCCGAGCCGGACGTCGTCGACCTCGGTGTAGCCGAGCGAGCGCAGGCCGCGCGCCACCGCCGATCCCTGCGGGTCGAGGACTCCGCGCTTCAGGGTCACGTAGACGCGAGCGGTCCGGGCCATGGGAAGGGCCTCTTATAACAGATTGGCCTCCGCCGGGGCGGGCGCAACTCGGTGTCGCGGTCCCTCGGGACAGGGCCTCCGGGTGCGATTCCCGCCGCGGCGGACCGGTCCGGGAGCGTCGCTGCGCACTCGTTGTGAGGCCCGCCGTGCGGGGCATGGTGGCGGGGGAGCGGGCCGGCGCGGGGTGGTATCGTGTAGGTGGATGGACGCCACCTCCGGATGGCTCCTCGCCGCGGCCGGCGCGCTGCTGCTCACCCTGGCGCTCGCCGCCGGGCTCGAGGCCGCGCTCGCGGGCCTGGGCCTGCCCCGCGCCCAGGCGCTGGCGCACGAGCCCGGCCCGGCGCGGCGGGCGCGCGCCGCCGAGGCGCTGCTCGGCGCCCGGGAGGACACCGCGGCGGCCCTCGGCCTCCTGGAGCTCGGCGCCGGGATGGGCGCCGGGGCGGCGGCTTCCTGGGCGGCCTGGCGCGCCGTCCCCGGCGACCTGCGGGTCGCGGCCGCGGCGGGCGCGGTCCTCGCCGCCGCGCTCCTGGCGCTGGCGCTCGTCGCCGCGGCGCGGGCCCTGGCGGGCCGGCACGCCGAGGCGGCGGCCCTGGCGCT
>DATBLK010000030.1:0-7739 GCA_036555405.1 Anaeromyxobacteraceae bacterium | reverse complement strand
GCTGTTCAGGACGGCACCGGGAGGGATTCCGTCGGCGTTCACGACCAGGCCGCCGCCCGGATCGAAGACGTAGAAGTCGAGGTCGTTGGTCGGGTACCGGCCCCAGTCGCCGCTCCAGCCGAGCTCGAAGGCGGCCTCGGTCACACCGGCGGGCACGGAGACGGGGAAGGCGAGCCACTCGCCGTCGGAGATGGAGCCCGAGGTCCGGAGGTTGGGGGCCCCCGCCCTGGGGAGGGCGGTGGCCGTGAATTCGGCGCTCGCCTTCCCGACATTCGTCCAGTCGCCGACGACCGTGAAGCGCAGGATCCCAGTGTCGAGGTTACCGACGATGAAGCTGGCGGGGCCGTTGGCGAAGCCGAACGCGGGGTACGAATCCGGGTCGGAGGTGTCGCCGGTTTCGGAGGTCTTGCCCTGGTGGACGGCGACGATGACGTCGTCGCCGAAGAGCTGGTTCTGGGACGCGGGCGGATTCGCCGGGGTCACGCCCAGGATGTCGAAGCGGACGCTGCCCACATCCTTGTCGATCCCCAGGTAGTACTCGCGGCGCTCGCCGGGGAGGAGCTTCCCGGTGTGGGAGTGGAAGGACCGGCCCGGCTCCAGCTCCCGGGTCTTGAGCCCGAGCCTGGCGACGTTCTCCGCGACCTCGTCCGAGAACTCGTTCGACGAGATGCGGTTGCTGACGCGGCCCCCGCGCAGGAGGTCGAGGGACCGGGCGACGTCGAGGAACCCCTTCCCCTGGTCGAAGAGCGTCGAGTCGTCGCCGAGGACGCCGGCGTTCGCCCCGGCAATGAGGGCGTTGCGGACCTGCGTCGCCGTGGCCCAGGGCGCGCCCTTGCGGAGGAGGGCGGCTGCGCCGGCGACCGTGGGCGCCGCGAAGGACGTCCCGCTCACGAAGTTCACCACGCCGTTGGCGGCCTGGGCCAGGTTCCAGTCGCCGGGCGTGGCGAGGGACACCCCGGCCCGGCCGTCGGCCGTCGGGCCGCGAGAGCTGAAGTACGCCGTCTGGATGGCCTCGGTCGGCCTCCAGGCCATGCCGAAGGCCGGCGAGCAGCTCGCCGTCGGGTCGAAGAAGATCGTGGCCACGATGCGCTCGTGTGCCGGGGTGGTGGCCGCCGCGGCCGCGAGCGAGCCCAGCCCGGTCGAGGGGCTGCCGGTGGTGAGGCCCGAGGGGCCCGCGTTCCCGGCGGAGACCGAGACCGTGACTCCCACCTCGAGCAGCTTGCGAGTGAGCTCGTCCTCCAGATCGCGCCCGGCGATGACGGTGGCTCCGCCCAGGCTCATGTTCACCACCTGGATGTCGAGCGAGTCGTAGACGAACGGGTCGTCCTCGGTGCCGCTGCCCGCGACCGGGACCGAGGGCATCCCGGCGAGGAAGTTCTTCCTCATGGTGATGACCCGGTCCATGGCGGCGACGATCCGCGAGCCGGGCGATCCCCCGCCCGTGGAGGGGAAGACCTTGAGCGCGTAGATCCTGGCTCCGGGCGCCACCCCGACGATGGGGATGGCGGCGAGGCCCGGGGCGCCCACCAGCGCCCCGTCGATGATCGAGGTCGGGGCGAAGGCCGCGATGGTCCGGGCGGTGCAGCCGGCGGGGTTGCGGAGGATGAAGCCGTGGCCGGCGATCATTGTCCCCACCCAGGTCCCGTGGGGACCATTCTTGGTGCTGGTGGCGGAGGCGACCGGATCCTGCGCGGCGGGGACGAGGTTCTGCCCACCGACAACCGTCCCAGCGAGGGTCGGGACCACGGCGGCATTGTTCGCCGTCCCGGAGTCGATCACCGCGACGACGACACCCTGGCCCAGGTTGCCGGTGGCCTGGAGGACGTTGGCGCGGATGAGCGCGTTGTTGAAGCTGTAGTCGGCGGGGAGCGCGACCGAGGCGCGCACGTCCTCGCCGCCCAGGGCCTCGGCCGCGGCCAGGTCGATGACCCCGGAGGTGAGCCCGCTCGGGTCGCGCGGCGTCGGCGCCGCCACCTCCAGGTCCTTGGTCACCTTGAAGTCCGGGAAGGCGCCCAGCGCCGCCAGCGTCCCCCGGGGAAGCGAGGCGGCCAGGGCGTTCACGTTCTGGTACTCGTGCTCGATCGTGCCGCCGAGCGAGGCGACGGCCCGCCTCATCGCCTCGCGCGGCCCGGTCGACCTGAGGATGACGCGCTCGGAGTCGCCGGCCAGGGCGGGCGAGCCGAGGAGCGCGGCCAGCGTCACCGCGCCGGCTGCGAGGATCCTTCGCATGCGTGGTGTCATGTGCGCTCTCCTTCGACGAGGACCGCCCCTCGCGCGATTGCATCTCCACGGAAGGAAGGGGCTCGGGAAGAGCGCACTATCGGCCGTGGCGAGTCGCAATGGAAGCGCCCCCGTGGGGATGCGGCTCCACAGGCGCCCGGCGCCCCGGATCGCTTCACCTCGACGAGAGGTGCGTCCCACGACCCGGGGGCACCCCTTTCGAGGAGGCGGACTCCGAACGGGGAGAGATCACCCCTCCTCGAACTCCGCCACCAGCGGTCCGTGGTCGCTGGTGCCGAACTCGCGCGCGCAGGTGCAGGAGCGGGCGCGCGCGGCCAGGGCGCTCCCGGCGAGCACGTAGTCGATGCGCCAGCCCATGTTCCGCTGCTTCATGTTCCGCCACGGCGGCCACCAGGTGTAGAGCTCGGGGACGTCCGGGTGGAGCGCCCGCTGCAGGTCGACGAGCCCGGCGGCGAGGAGCCGCTCCACCAGCGCCCGCTCGTCGGGCCGCTGGCCGATGGCGCCGGCCTTGCGCTCCTTGGGGAAGACGTCGATGTCGGCGCGGGCCACGTTGACGTCGCCGCAGAGGAGCAGCGTCCGGCCGCCGGCGCGCTCCGACTCGGCCCAGCCGCAGAGCGCCTCCAGGAAGCGGAGCTTGGCGGCGTAGTCCTTGCCTCCATTGGGCACGTACACCGACGCGGCGACGGCGCCCGCCAGCTCGGCGGCCACGATGCGGTGCTCGACGTCGAAGGGGGGGTGGAAGAAGGCGGGCGGCGCGGCGGCGCGGTCCCGGCGCACCAGCAGCGCCACGCCCGAGTAGGGCCCGCCGCCGTGCCAGAGCGCCCAGTAGTCGGCGGGCGCCGCCAGGAGCGCCGGCACCTGCTCCGGCGCCGCCTTGAGCTCCTGCAGGCAGGCGACGTCCGGCCGCTCGGCGCCGAGCCACTCGGCCACCTGCGCCTCGCGGGCGCGGATGCCGTTCACGTTCCAGGTGGCGACCTTCACGCGACCGGTCAGCCCCTCTTCTTGCCGCCGAAGAGGTCGTCGAGGTCGTCGCGCGGGTCCCGCTGCCTGGGGGCGGACTCGCCGAAGAGCGCGGCGAGCTGGGCCCGGGCCGCCGCCCCCCGGTCGCCCTGCCGGCGCGAGGCGCCGTCTCCCATCTGGAAGAGGTCGCAGGCGTTGGCGGCGTCCTTGTCGACGACGTTCTCGGCGTGCGGCTCGCGGCACTGGTGCGGCGCCGCCTCGTCGTGGTGCCGGCAGTTCATGCAGGTGTGGAGGTCGGCGTCGCACTCGGGGCAGGTGCGGCGGCGCCCCACCGGCCCGTCGAGGCGGAGGGCGGCGCCGCAGGCGTGGCAGGAGGTCGCGGCCACCGCGCTGGTCGCTCCTCAGCGGGCCGGCGCCGGCGCCAGCCGCGTGGCCGGCTCGGAGGCGCGGTCCTCGTGCGGCGGGATGGGTGCGGGCTCGGCGAGGTCGGCGGAGAGCACCGCCACCGTCTCGACGTCGGTCCGGATGCGCTCCCACTCCTCCGGCGCCACCGCCAGGAAGGCGTCGACGATCCGGGGGTCGAACTGCGTGCCGCGGCAGCGCAGCAGCTCCTGGCGCGCGTCCGCGAAGGGGCGGGCCTTCCGGTACGGGCGGTCGCTGGTGATGGCGTCGAGGGTGTCCACGACGTGGAAGATGCGGGCCCCGACCACGATGCGCTCGCCGCGCAGGCCCCCCGGGTAGCCGGTGCCGTCCCACTTCTCCTGGTGTTGCAGGACGATCTCCGACGCCTTCCTGAGGTAGTCGACGCGCTGCAGGAGCCGCCAGCCCAGCTCCGGGTGCTGCTTCATCGTCACCCACTCGACCGTGGAGAGCGGCCCGGGCTTCAGCAGGACCTCGTCCCGGATCCCGATCTTCCCGATGTCGTGGAGCAACGCCCCGTGCTCGATGACGGTGAGCTCCGGCTCGGTGATGCCGATCTCCTGCGCCAGGCGGCGGGCGTAGAGGGAGACGCGCCGCGAGTGCCACTGGGTCTCGCTGTCGCGGTAGTCGAGGGCGGCGATGAGCCCCTCGAGGAGCGCCTGGGTGCGGTGCCGGACGATCTCCTCGAGGCGGAGGTTGATCTCGCGGAGCTGCCCGTTCTGCCGCTGGACCTCGGCGGTGAGCCGCTCGTTCTCCTGCCGCAGGCGGCCCGACTCCGCGGCCTGCCGGACGGTGGCCACCAGCTCCTGCTGGTGCCAGGGCTTGGAGATGATGCGGAAGACCTCGCCCGCGTTCACCGCCTGCAGCGCCACCTTGAAGTCCTCGGCGGCGGTGCAGAGGATGCGGACCGCGCCCGGGGCCTTGGCGCGCGCCCGCTTCAGGAAGTCGACGCCGTCCATCCCCGGCATCATGTAGTCGGAGATGATGACCGCCGGGCTCTCGGACTCGACCGCGCCCAGCGCCTCCTCGGGCCGCAGGTAGCACCGGGTGGCGAAGCCTTCCCGCTCCAGGATGCGCGAGAGGGCCTGGACGATGAGCGCGTCGTCGTCGACGATGAGGACCCGGTCGGCCACGGCCGGCGAGCATATCGCAAGGCCGGCCCGCGCGCAGGCGGGGCGCCGCCGGCCCCCACCGGGTTGTCACTCCACGTTCTGGGACCGGCCCGCGGCCGGGCTCAGAAGCTGGAGAGGAACTCCTCGTTGGTCTCGAACTCCGAGAGCTTTTTCAGGAGCCGCTCCATCGCCTCGACCGGCTTCAGGCTGGCGAGCGCCGCCCGCAGCTTGTGGATCTTGGCCACGTCCTTCTGGGAGTAGAGCTTCTCCTCCTTGCGGGTGCCGGAGGCGGCGATGTCGATGGCCGGGAAGATGCGCCGCTCGGAGAGCTGGCGGGAGAGCACGACCTCCATGTTCCCGGTTCCCTTGAACTCCTCGAAGATGACCTCGTCCATCCGGCTGCCGGTGTCGATGAGCGCGGTGGCGAGGATGGTGAGGGAGCCGCCCTCCTCGGCCTTCCGTGCCGATCCGAAGAGCCTCTTGGGGCGCTCCAAGGCCCGGCTGTCGACCCCGCCGGTGAGGGTCCGGCCCGAGGACTCGATCTCCCGGTTGTAGGCGCGGGCCAGCCGGGTGATGGAGTCGAGGAGGATGACGACGTCGCGGCCGCCCTCCACGAGCCGCCGGGCGCGCTCCATCGCCATCTCCGCGGCGTGGATGTGCTCCTCGGCCGGCCGGTCGTTGGACGAGCCCACCACCTCGCCCTTCACGTTGCGGCGCATGTCGGTGAGCTCCTCGGGGCGCTCGTCCACGAGGAGGACGGTGAGGTGGACGTCGGGGCGGTTCGCGGTGATGGCCTGCGCGATCCGCTGCAGCATGATGGTCTTGCCGGCCTTGGGCGGCGAGGTGATGAGGCCGCGCGCCCCCAGGCCGATGGGGCAGATGAGGTCCAGGACGCGCCCGACCAGCTCCTCGGGCCGCGTCTCCATCATGAGCTTCTCGGTCGGGTCGGTGGCGGTGAGGTTGTGGAAGTGCGTGCGCCGCAGCACCGCCATGGGGTCGGCGCCCTCGAGCAGGTCGACCCGCGCCAGCACCCGCTTCATGTTGCGGACGGCGGCGACGCCCTTCACCAGCGTCCCGGGCTGCAGGTGCATCCGGTCGACGAGCCAGCGAGGGACCTCCACGTCGAAGGGCTGTCCCAGGTAGCTGCGCTTCGGGTCGCGGAGCCATCCCGAGCCCTTGCCCTCGAACTGGAGGACGCCCTCGACCTCCTCGGTGACCTCGGGCTGGGCCGGAGCCGCGGCGCCCGGGGCGGCGGCCGGCGGCGCGGCGCCGTTCGCCGGCGCGGCCTGGGGCCCGTTCTGGCCGGGGGCCGGTTGCCCCGGTCCCCCGCGGCCCCGGCGGCCGCGGCGGCGGCGGCGGCGGCGCCCGGCGGGCGAGGACGGCTGCCCGGCGGCCTGGCCGGGGGCCGGTGGTCCAGCGGCCGCCGAGGGGCTCGGCGTTGCGCCCTCGGCTGCGGGCGCGCTGGACTCGGGAGCTGGGGTAGGGGCGGCGTCGCCGCCCGGCGCAGGGTTCTGCGGGTTCTCTGTCATGCTGTCGTCTGCTCCAGCCGCGGGAGCTGGCGCCCCGACGCGGCCCGTCCATCCTTCTGGCTCGGACGAGGGCCCGCGGTCCCGCGGGCCTTCCCCACCCGCCGACCAGGGCCCCCCCGCTCCGGCACTGCGCTGGCGCCGCCCCGCGGCGCGCCGCTGCTCCGGCGACTGGCCTGGAGACCGGGGATCCACCTCCTTGCCGACGCATCTCGAGCAGCGGCTGGAGGCAACCGGAATCTAGCAAGAAACCGGGCCGAGCGAAAGTCGAAGTGCTCAGGGGTCCGTCCCGGCGTCCCCCGTCCCGCCGGCGAGGGGCAGGACCCAGTGCGCGGGGAGCGCGACGAACGGGCTCATCTCCAGCAGCGCCGCGGTGGCGCCGAGCTCCGGCCAGGCCTCCAGGAGCGCCCCCAGGGGCCCGCTCGCCCCGGCGCCGAGGGCCGCCAGGCTCTCGACCAGGTCGCGGGGCGGGTCGAAGCGGCGCAACTCGACCTCCTCGCTCGCGGGGATGCCGGCGCGCTCCCGGGCCAGCGCCACCGCCCCCTCGAAGGTCGCGAGCCGGTCGACGAGGTTGCGCTCCAGGGCCTGCTGCCCGGTCCAGATGCGGCCCTGGGCGACGCGGTCCACCTCGGCGGGAGACATCTTGCGGCTCTCGGCCACCCGGGCGAGGAACGTCCGGTAGACGGCGCCGACCTGCCGCTCCACCGCGGCGCGCTCCTCCGCGGACCAGGGCCGCGTCACCCCGAACAGCTCCGCCTTGGCGCCGCGCCGCAACCGGACCGCGCGGGCGCCGATCTTGCCGAGGAGGCCCGAGAGGTCGGGCTTGATCGCCAGCACGCCGATGGAGCCGGTGATGGTGGAGGGGAGGGCCACGATGGCGTCGCCTCCGGTGGCCACCCAGTAGCCGCCGCTGGCGGCCACGTCGCCCATGGAGACGACGACGGGCTTCCCCTTGCGCCGCAGCTCCACCAGCGAGCGCCGGATGAGGTCGGAGGCGGTGGAGTCGCCTCCCGGCGAGTCCAGGCGCAGGACCAGGGCGCGGACGTCGCGGTCGGCGGCGGCCCGGCGAACGAGCCCGGCCACGGTCTCGGCGCCGGTGACCGTCCCCTCCAGCCCTCCGCCCCGGCTCTTGCCCGGGACGATGAGGCCGGCGACGCGGACCACCGCCACCGCCGGCCGCGGCCCCCAGCGCTGCGCGGCGCGCGGCTCGGCGCGATCGCCGGAGGGCGCGAGGCCTTCGGGGGCGCGCAGGCGCCGCTCCAGCTCGTCGGGCCAGGAAACGCCGTCCACCAGGCCGGCCTCCTTCGCCTCCTCGGCGCTGAAGAGGCCGACGTCGACGAGCTCGCGCACCCGATCCTCGGTGAGCTTGCGGGCCTCGGCGATGGCCTTCACGGCGCGGCCGAAGAGGTCGTCGAGCACCGCCTCGAGCGCCTCGCGCTCCCCCTTCGACATGTCGTCGCGGGTGAGGGGGTCGCCGGCG
>DATBLK010000021.1:0-4860 GCA_036555405.1 Anaeromyxobacteraceae bacterium | reverse complement strand
CCGCTCCGCGGCCGCGCCCGCGACCTCGCGCTCGAAGTCGCCGACGAGCGCGCGGGAGGCGGCGAGCACCTCGTGGACCAGCGGCTCGCCGGCGGCCCGCTCGACGGCTTCCAGGTCCGCCGCCAGGCTCCGGAACAGCCGCCGGCGCCGGGGCGCCGAGTCGACGAGCTCCTGGAAGAGGAAGGCGTTCCGGCGATGGATGAAGACCGCGCCCACCACCCGGAAGAGAAGGCGCGCCGAGCGGCCGGTGACGCGCCGGGAGCGCAGGGCCTCGAGCCTCTCCCAGGTCTGCTCCCCGAGGAGGTGCACCACGACGAGCCGGTCGTCGGCCGACGTGTAGTTGAAGGGGATCTCGCGGTAGGTCGCGGCAGCCGCCATCGAGCTGCCCCCGGAGCGTGCGCCCGGACCGGGGGCCCAAGCGTCGTAGCACGACCCGTGCCCCGCCGCGTCACGGAAAAACGACGTGGAATCAAGTCGTTGCGGAGGAGAAGGTCCCACCTCCGGAGCTCGGCGCCGCAGAAGCTGCGCTCCCGGCGGGGTGACTTGCCTCAGGTCAAGTCGTGCTGCGAATCGGGCGAATTCCGGATAGATCGGAAACGAGATCGCGGCCGGTCGGGTGCGGGCCGCCGGGGACAGCCAGGGACATGCTCGATACTGCGACCGCCGCTCCCGTCCGCTCCGCGCGCCGGGAGCCGGCAGTGAACGACTTCTCCATCCAGGTGGCGACGGTGAACGGGTCGGGCTCGCAGAGCGCCAACACCGTGCTCCTGCGCGCGCTCTTCCAGATGGGCATCCCGGTCTCGGGGAAGAACCTCTTCCCCTCCAACATCGCCGGGCTCCCGACCTGGTACACCATCCGCGTGAGCCGGGACGGCTGGGTCGCCCGCAAGCGCGACGTCGACCTGCTCGTCGCCATGAACCCCGAGTCGGCCGCCGAGGACGTCGCCGGCCTGCGGCCCGGGGCGGCGGTGATCTACGATCAGCCGCTCGCGCTCCACACGCGCCGCGACGACCTCGTCTTCTACCCGGTGCCCTTCGACGCCCTGGCCCGCGGCGTGGCCACCGAGGCGCGCCTGGCGAAGCTCCTGCGGAACATGGCCTACGTCGGCGTGGTGGCGCGCCTGCTGGGCATCGAGATGGCGGAGGTGGAGCGAGCCATCGCCAAGGTCTTCGCGGGGAAGAAGAAGGCCCAGGAGCTCAACGTCGCCGCGGCCCGCGCCGGCTTCGAGCAGGCGGCGAAGCTCCGCAAGGCCGACGGGCTGCGGGTCGAGCGGATGGACGCGAACCGCGGCAAGATCGTCATCGACGGGAACTCGGCGGCGGCCCTGGGCGCGATGTTCGGCGGCGTCACCGTGGCGGCCTGGTACCCCATCACCCCGTCCTCCTCCCTGGCCGAGACGCTCATCTCCGCGATGCGCCGGCACCGCATCGGCCCCGACGGCAAGGCCACCTTCGCCATCGTCCAGGCGGAGGACGAGCTCGCCGCGGCGGGCATGGTCGTGGGAGCCGGCTGGGCCGGCGCCCGGGCGATGACGGCCACGAGCGGGCCGGGCATCTCGCTCATGGCCGAGTTCACCGGGCTCGCCTACTTCGCCGAGATCCCCGCGGTCATCTGGGACGTGCAGCGCGTCGGGCCGTCGACCGGGCTCCCCACCCGCACCGCCCAGGGCGACCTCCTCTCGACCGCCTACCTCTCGCACGGCGACACCAAGCACATCCTCCTCCTCCCCGGCTCGGCGGAGGAGTGCTTCGCCATGGGCGCCGAGGCCTTCGACATCGCCGAGCGCTTCCAGACGCCGGTCTTCGTCCTCAGCGACCTCGACCTCGGCATGAACGTCTGGATGAGCGACCCGTTCCCGTATCCGGAGAAGGCCATCGACCGCGGCAAGGTGCTCTCCAGGGCCGACCTGGACCGGCTCGGCGGCTTCGCGCGCTACGCCGACCCGGACGGCGACGGCATCGGCTGGCGCACGCTCCCGGGGACCGACCACCCGGCGGCCGCCTACTTCACCCGCGGGACGGGTCACGACGAGCGGGCGCACTACTCGGAGCGGCCCGACGACTGGGAGCACAACCTCCGCCGCGTGGCCCGCAAGATCGACGGGGCCCGCGCCGCGCTCCCGGCGCCCGTCGCCGAGGGGCGGGGCGCGGCGGTGGGCATCCTCTGCGCCGGGACGAGCGGATTCGCGGTCGCCGAGAGCCGCGACCAGCTCCGGCGCGAGCGCCGGCTCGAGACCGACGGCCTCCGCGTCCGCGCCTTCCCCTTCGCCGACTCGGTGCGCGACTTCGTGGCGGCGCACGACCGGGTCTACGTCGTCGACCAGAACCGCGACGGCCAGCTGGCGCAGCTCCTCCGGCTCGACCTTCCGGCCGACCTCGGGCCCCGGCTCCGCTCCCTGAGCAGCATCAGCGGGCTCCCGCTCGACGCCCGCACCGTCACCGAGGCCGTCGCCGCGAGGGAGGGCTAGCCGTGGCCGAGACCCGCACGCCAGCCGCGCCCGAGGCTTCCCCCGGCCCCCGGGCCCCCCAGCCGCCCCCGAGGACGAACCGGCTCGGCCTGCCGCTCGCCGAGTACAAGGGGCTCAAGACCACGCTCTGCGCCGGCTGCGGCCACAACGCCATCAGCGAGCGCATCGCCGAGGCGATGTTCGAGATGGGCGTCCCGCCGGAGCGGGTGGCGAAGTTCTCCGGCATCGGCTGCTCCTCGAAGAGCCCGGCCTACTTCCTCTCCCGCTCCTTCGCCTTCAACACCGTGCACGGGCGGATGCCGGCGGTGGCCACCGGGGCCCTGCTCGCGAACCGCACCCTCCTCGGCCTCGGCGTCTCCGGCGACGGCGACACCGCCTCGATCGGCCTGGGGCAGTTCTGCCACCTCATGCGCCGCAACCTCCCGATCATCTACGTCATCGAGGACAACGGCGTGTACGGCCTCACCAAGGGGCAGTTCAGCGCCACCGCCGACGTGGGCTCGAAGCTCAAGACCGGGGTGGTGAACGAGCTGCCGCCCATCGACACCTGCGCCCTCGCCATCCAGCTCGGCGCCACCTTCGTGGGCCGCTCCTTCTCGGGCGACAAGAAGCAGCTTTCGGCGCTGCTGAAGGCCGCCGTGGCTCACCGCGGCACCTCGATGCTCGACATCGTGAGCCCCTGCGTCACCTTCAACGACCACGAGGGCTCGACGAAGTCCTACGCCTACATGAAGGACCACGACGAGCCGCTCCACGAGCTCTCCTTCGTGCCCGCCTTCGAGGACATCGCCGTCGAGTACTCCCCGGGCGAGGGCGTCGAGGTGCGGATGCACGACGGCTCGCTCCTGCGCCTCCGCAAGCTCGAGGAGGTGTACGACCCGCGCGACCGGGCGCGGGCCCTCACCCGCATCGCCGAGTCGCACGGGAAGGGCGAGGTGCTCACCGGCGTGCTCTTCGTCGACCCCAAGGCCCAGACGTTCCTCGACCTCCTCGACCTCCCCGAGGAGCCGCTCGCGACGCTGCCGGCGTCGCGGATCCGGCCCTCGCGCGAGGCGCTGGCGGCGATCATGGAAGAGCACCGGTGACGGGCGGCGGTGCGGGGGAGAGGGAGAACCTCTTGGCCCGGGTCGTGCTGCGCCTGCGGGCGTGACCACGCTCGCGCGCACCGTCGTCCGCCTGGTCCCCCTGGCGGCGGCCCTGTCCATCGCCCCGGTCGCCGGCGCCGGCGACCTGCCCCGCCGAGGCGCGGCGGTGCCCCGGGGCGGCGCCGAGGAGAAGTCCTCAGTTTCCCTGGAGGATTTCGTCGAGGCCCTCGGGCCCTGGGGCACCTGGAAGGCCCACCCCAGATGGGGAAAGGTGTGGCGGCCGGGGGTGGACGCGGAGTGGCGGCCGTACCTGCGCGGCCGCTGGGCCCAGACGCCGGAGGGCTGGTACTGGGTCAGCGACGAACCGTGGGCCTGGGCCACCTACCACTTCGGCCGCTGGTTCCTCGAGCCGCTCGCGGGCTGGACGTGGGTGCCGGGCAGGCGCTGGGCGCCGAGCTGGGTGCAGTGGCGGGAGGGGGAGGCGCTTCTCGGGTGGGCGCCGCTGCCGCCCGAGGGAACCGCCTTCGGCACGAGCTACACCTTCGTGCCGCGCGCCCGCGTCGAGGGGCCCGCCGAGCAGGCGGCCATCCCGCCGACGAAGCTGGCGCTGGCGTTGAGGGACACGAAGCCCATCCGCGCGCCGGCGCGCCCGCAGCGCGTGGCGGTGGCGCGAGAGCGGTAGCTCGACGTCGCCGGCGCGCTACCAGGCGGCGTAGGTCTCCAGCGCCGCCGCGCCGGCGGCGCCGAGCCGCACCGTCTGCCCGGCCCTCCGGAGCTGCTGCTCCAGCGCCGCCAGCACCGCGAGGACGTTCTCCTGGCGCGCCGACTCGCCCATGAGGCCGATGCGCCACACCTTGCCGGCGAGCGGACCGAGGCCGCCGCCGATCTCGATGCCGCTCTCGAGAAGCAGCGCCCGGCGGACCTTCGCCTCCTCGACGCCGGGGGGAACCTGGATGCAGCTCAGCGAGGCGAGCCGGTGGCCCGTCTGGGCGAGCGGGGCGCAGCCCAGGGCCGCGACGCCGGAGAGGAGCGCCGCGGCGTGGCGGCGGTGGCGCGCGAAGCGGGCCTCGAGCCCCTCCTCGAGGACGATCCGGAGGGACTCGCGCAGCGCGTAGACCATGGAGATGGGCGCGGTGTGGTGGTAGGCGCGTCTCCCCTCCGCCCAGTAGTCCGCGATCAGCGAGAGGTCGAGGTACCAGCTGCGGCACTTCCCCTTTCGCGCCTTCACGGCGTCGAGGGCGCGCGGCGAGAGGGTGAGCGGCGCCAGGCCCGGCGGGCAGGAGAGGCACTTCTGGGTCCCGGAGTAG
>DATBLK010000009.1:0-4347 GCA_036555405.1 Anaeromyxobacteraceae bacterium | reverse complement strand
GCGCCCGAGGCCAAGGAGCTCCTCGGCCCCCGCGAGCGCGCGCGGGCCCGCGTGCTCCGCGGGCAGATCATCGCCCGCGACCTCGGAGACCAGCCCGAGGCGCGCCTCGCCGCCGCCGGCGGGGAGCTCGAGGCCGCGGTCGAGGAGGACCCCACGCTGCTGCCGGCGCGCATCGCCTGGGCGCGCTTCCTCCTCCGCCGGGGTGCACCGGAGGGCACCCTGGCGGCGCTCGAGCCGGTGGCGGCCCAGGGCGGCTCCGAGGTGGTGGACCTCCGGGCCCGGGCCCTCGCCGCCTCGGGCCGGCTCCTCGACGCCACCAACGTCCTGGACGCGGCGCTGGCCCGCGCGCCCGCCGACCCGCGCCTGGTCTTCACCCGGGGACTGGTCCTGGCCGCCGGCGGAAAGCGCGCCGAGGCCGAGGGCCTCTACGCCCAGGCGGCGAAGGACCCGGGCTCCTGGGAGGCGCACCTGGCGCTGGGCCGCAGCCGGCTGAGCGCGCGCGAGGTCGAGAAGGCCGCTCCGGAGATCCTGCTCGCCGCCGAGCGGGCGCCGCGCGAGCCGGAGGCCCAGGCCGGGCTCGGCGAGCTGCGCCTGGCGAAGGGCGACCTGGCCGGCGCCGACGAGGCCTTCCGCCGGGCGCTCTCGCTCGACCCGAGCCACGCCGCGAGCCACGCCGGCCTGGCGCGGGTGGCGGTGGAGCGGGGCGACGCCGGCGCGGCCGTCGCCTCGCTGGAGCGGGCGGTGCGCTTCGACCCCCGGGCGGTGGAGCCGCGGGCGCTGCTCGGAACCCTGAAGTGGCGGCGCGGCGACCTCGCCGGCGCCGAGGTCGAGCTCCGGGCCGCCGCCGTCGCCGACCCGAAGAACGCGCTGGTGCGCTCGCGGCTGGGCGCGGTGCAGCTGGAGATGGGGCGCGCCGAGTCCGCGGTGGAGCACCTCCTCGCAGCCTCGAATCTCGAGGTGGCGCTGGCCGAGAATCGCCACTGGCTCGGGCGGGCGCTGCTCGCCCGCGGCGACGCCGTCCCGGCGCTGGAGCAGCTGAAGAAGGCCGTGGAGCTCGAGCCGGCGAACGCCCTCTCGTACCTCTGGCTGGGCGTGGCCTACGACCGGACCTCGAACCCCGGGGACGCGGTCGACGCCTACCGCTCCGCCCTGGCGCGCGACCCGAAGCTCGTCGACGCCGCCGAGCGGCTCGGCCTCCTCTACGCCAGCCTGAACCACTGTCCCGATGCGGTCCCCTGGTTCGACAAGGCCATCCAGCTCGCCCCCCGGGAGCAGCGGCTGCGGATGGAGCTCGCCGACTGCCGCGCCCGGATGGGCCAGCACGCGCAGGCCATCCAGCTGTACAAGGACGCCCTCCGCGCCAATCCGAAGCTCGTCTCCTGCTACTACCGCATCGCCCGGGCGGTGCACGAGTCGGCCGGCGTCCGGGAGGCGCTCCCCTGGTACGAGAGGGCGGTCCGGGAGGACAGGGCGAACCCCATGCCGCACTACTACCTGGGGTTCGCCTGGAAGGAGCGCGGGAAGCGGTCGCGCGCCGTCGAGGCGTTCCGCGCCTATCTCCGGCTCCGGCCCGACGCCGAGGACCGGAAGGACATCGAGCGCGAGATCGAGGACCTGGGCGGCTAGCGCGGCGGCTCCACCTCCCCGCCCGGGGCGAATTTCCAGCTTGATCCGGGCCGTTCTTTCGGCATCCTCCCGGTGCCGCGGGCGCCCGAAACCGCCCGCCCGGGAGCGTGAATGACTTCGATGGCCATGGCCGCAGCGCTCGTCCTGGCGCAGCCGGCTCCGACGACGTTGAGCTACGAGGAGGCGCTGCGCCAGGCAGCCGCCGGGAACGTCGACATCCAGCAGGCCCGGGCCCGGCTCGAGCAGGCGCGGGCCCAGGGGTGGAAGGTCTGGAGCGCCCACCTTCCCCAGATCAGCGCCGCGGCCACCTGGACCCACAACTCGGCCGCGGCGACGATCGCCTTCCCGCTCCCCTGGGTCCGCCAGAACGCCGACGGCACCCCCGCCGGCCCGGCGGTGGATCCGACGACCGAGCCCAACACGACCGCCACGCCGTACTTCAACCCCACCGTCGACGCCACCATCCAGAAGGAGGACCAGCTCGGCGCCCTGGTGCAGGCATCGGTGCCGCTCGTGGCCCCCGGCCTGTGGTTCGGGATCGCGGCGGCGAGCGACGCCGAACGGGCCGCGGAGCAGGGGGTCGAGGCGGCGCGGCGCGAGATCCTCTTCGGCACGGCGCAGCTCTACTACGGCGCGGTGAGCCTCCAGCTCCTGGCGCGCATCGCCGAGCGCCAGCTCGCCGTCGCTCGCGACCACGAGAAGGACGCCCGGGTGCGCTTCCAGGCCGGCAGCACGCCCAAGGTGGCGCTGCTCCGCGCCGAGATCGACCGGGCCCGGGCCGAGCAGGACCTCCGGGCGGCGCAGGCCGGGTACGCCTCGATGCGAAGCGCGCTGGCGACGGCCATGGGCCGGACCGACGCCGACTTCGAGGTCGCCGCCCCGGACGAGCCGGCGCCGCCGCCCGCGGGCCAGGACCTCGAGGCCCGGGCGGCGCGCGAGCGGCCCGACGTCCTCTCGGCCACCAGCGCCCTGGCCGCGGCCGGGCGTGCCCGCAACGCCGTCCAGGCCGGATACGCGCCCAGCCTGGGCGCCTTCGCCCGCTGGCAATGGGCCAACCTGGGCGGCTTCACCGGGAAGCAGGACAGCTGGGCCGCGGGCCTGGCCCTCAGCTGGACGATCTTCGACGGCACGCTGCGCGAGGCCTCGCTCAAGGAGACCGGGGCCCGGGTGGCCGAGGCCGAGGCGGCCCTGCGCGGCGCCGAGCTCCGCGCCCGCGACGAGGTGAAGCGGGGCAGGCTCGACCTCGACGCCGCGGTGGCGAACCGCGAGAAGGCGAGGGAGCAGCTGGGGCTGGCGCGCGAGAACCAGAAGCTGGTCGAGGTGAACTTCAGGGCCGGGGCCGCCACCTACCTCGAGGTCTCCGACGCCAACGCGCAGCTCCTCACCGCCGAGCTCGCCAGCCTCTCGGAGGAGATGCGGGCGCGGCTCGCGGCGCTGCGCCTCCTCAAGGTCGCGGGCCTGTTCGACCCGAGGTGAGGGTCAGCGCCCGTCGATGTAGGTCTGCAGCTGGTCGATGAGGAACTGCTTCTCGTCCAGCATGAGCTGGATGACGTCCCGCATCGAGATCACGCCGCGAACCTCGCCGCCCTCGGCGACGAGGAGGTGGCGGGTGGAGTGCTTCTTCATCAGGTCGGCGCACTCCCGCTCGGTGGCGCCCAGGGAGACGGTGGGGAGGTCGGTGCGCATCGCGTCCACGATGCGGGTCGAGGCGGCGGCGCCGCGCGCCAGCACCCGGGCCACGAGGTCGCGCTCGGTGACCAGCCCCACCAGGCGGCCGGCGCGGCGGACGGCGACCGAGCCGATGTTGCGGTCCCCCATGAGCCTGGCGGCCTCGGCGCAGGGGGTGGTGTCGTCCAGCGCCTGGACCTCGCGCGTCACGTGCTTCTCGATGGTCGCCATGGCTCCTCCTCCTCGGTTCCCATTCGGATGGCGGGGGCTCCGGCCCCGGCGCCGCGTCCGGATGGGTTCACTCCGCCGGGGTGGCGCCCGCCGAGAGCGCCACCCGGGCGGCCACCAGGGATCGGAGAAGCGCCGGGTCGATGGGCTTCTCCACGTGGGGGTGGCGGTCGTGCTCCAGGAATTCGCGGATCTGGTCGGTGAAGGCACCCCCGGTCATGTAGACGATCCGCCCGGCTAGCGCAGGCGCCACCTCGGCCAGCCGGGCGCCGAACTCGGCGCCGTCCATCTCGGGCATCATGAGGTCGCAGAGGACGATGTCCCAGGACTCGCCCCGGGCGGCCCGCCGCAGCGCCTCGGCCGGGGAGGTGACCGCCTGGACCTCGTGCTCGCCGCCGAGCACCCGGGCCACCGCCCGGCCCACGAGCAGCTCGTCGTCGACCACCAGGACCCGGGCGCGCCGCGCCGCGGCCGCCGGGGGCGCGCCCGCTGGTGCCGGGACCTGGGCTGGTTGCCCGTGAACGGGAAGTCGCACCCGGAAGGTCGTGCCGCGGCCCGAGGCGCTCTCCACCTCGATGGACCCGCCCAGGCCGCTGACGATGCCGTGGGTGATGGACAGGCCGAGCCCGGTCCCCAGCCCCGCCGGCTTGGTGGTGAAGAAGGGGTCGAAGATGCGGGGGAAGTTCTCGGGCGGGATGCCGCAGCCGGTGTCCGAGACCTCGGCGACGATCTCGCCGTTGGCGGAGCGGGCGGTGACCCGCACCTCGTTCTCGCCGGCGCGCCCCTCGGGGATGGCCTGCGCCGCGTTGAGGAGCAGGTTCACGA
>DATBLK010000378.1:0-2234 GCA_036555405.1 Anaeromyxobacteraceae bacterium | reverse complement strand
GGATCGACCCCTACCTCGCCATCCCCGCGGTGCTCGCCGCCAGCTTCGGCTTCGGCGTGCTCGTCTACCGGGGGCTGGTGCGCCACCTGCCGCGGGGGGCGGCCGGCGGCCCGGCGTCGCTGCTCCTGCTCTTCGGGGTCTGGCTCCTCCTGCGCAACGTCGCCTACCTGGCCTTCACCGGCAACGACCAGGCCATCCGCACCGCCTACTCGACCCGTTCCTTCCACCTCCTCGGCACCTTCGTCTCCCTGAACCGCCTGGCGGTGCTGGGCATCGCGCTCCTGGTGCCGGTCCTCCTCCAGCTCCTGCTCACCCGCACCCACGTGGGCCGCGCCATCCGCGCGGTGGCGCAGAACGCCGACAGCTGCACCCTGGTGGGCGTGGACGTGGAGCGGGTCTACACCCTCACCTTCGGCATCGGGACCGCGCTCGCCGGCCTGGCCGGCCTCCTCTCGGCGACCATCTTCTCCTTCAACCCGGCCTTCGGCTCGGGCGAGCTGCTGAAGTCGTTCGTGGTGGTGGTGCTCGGGGGCCTGGGGAACGTCCCGGGGACGGCGGTGGCCGCCCTCATCCTCGCGGTGGTCGAGGTCTTCGCCATCGTGGTGCTGCCCTCCTACCTCACCGGCGCGGTGGGGTTCGTCATGCTGGTCCTGGTGCTCGTCCTCCGGCCCGGCGGCCTCTTCGGCCAGAAGGTGCTCGGGTGAGCCGCGCCGGGCCGCTGGTGCCGCCCCGCACCGCGGCGATCTTCGCGGCCGCGGTGGCCGCGGTGGCGCTGCTCCCGGCCGTCGCCGAGCTCTCGCCCTACGAGCACAACCTCCTCACGCTCGCCTTCCTCATGATCTCCGGCGCGCTCGCCTGGAACTGGATGGGGGGCTACGTCGGGCAGGTGAGCTTCGGCCACGCCGCGATGTTCGGCGTCGGGGGCTTCGCCGCCGGCCGCCTCCTCGCCCTCGGCTCCGTGCCCGCGCCCCTCGCCTGGCTCGCCGGGGGGCTCGTCGCCGGCCTCTTCGCGCTCGGGGCCCACCCCACGCTCCGGCTCCGCGGCCCGTACTTCTCCATCGCCACCATCGGCGTCGGCGAGGCGGCGCGGCTGGTCTTCACCTACTGGGAGGCCTTCACCGGCGGCGCCTCGGGCGTCTCGCTGCCGCTCGACGTCGCCGGCAAGCACCGCCTCTACTGGTGGGCGCTGGGCCTGTGCGCCCTGGCCGTGGCCGCGAGCCACGCCATCCGCCGCTCCCCCTTCGGCCTGCAGCTCCTGGCCATCAAGGCGGACGTGGAGGCGGCCGGCGACGTCGGCGTCTCGGCCACCTTCTACCAGGACGTGGTGCTGGTGCTCTCGGGCGCGGTGGTGGGCCTGACCGGCGGCCTCTACGCCAGCTACTTCAGCTTCATCGAGCCCGGCGACATGTTCGGCTTCGACCGCTCCATCTCCTTCGTCCTCATGGCGGTCATCGGCGGCATCGGCACCGTCATCGGCCCCATGTTCGGAGCCGTGGTCTTCGTGCTCCTGCGCCAGTACCTGCTGGCGAGCTACCCGCAGCTCTACCTCGGGCTCTACGGGGCGCTCCTGGTCCTCATCATCCTCTTCGAGCCGCTGGGCCTCACCGGCCTCTGGCTCCGCCTCCTGAAGGTGGGGCGGAAGCTGCGGGCCTCGCGGCAGCCGGCGCGGGAGGGGGCGCCGTGACCGGGCACCTCCTGGTGGCGGTGGGGCTCTCGAAGCACTACGGCGGCCTGCGGGCCGTGGACGAGGTGGACCTGCACCTCGACCGGGGCGAGATCCTCGGCGTCATCGGCCCCAACGGCGCCGGCAAGACCACGCTCTTCTCCTGCATCGCCGGCTCCATCCCGCCCACCGCCGGCGCGGTGCGGCTCGGGGAGAAGCTCCTCACCGGGCTCGGGGCCCACGAGGTGGTGCGCGCCGGCGTGGTGCGGACGCACCAGATCGTCCGCCCCTTCGCCAACCTCACCGTGGCCGAGAACGTCGCCGTGGCCGCCATCCACGGCGCCCGCCGCGCCGGGGGGCACGTCGCCGACCGGGTCGCGGAGGAGCTGGCCTTCGCCGGCCTCGAGGGGCGGGCCGGCGGCATGCCCGGGGCGCTGACGCTGGCGGCCCGCAAGCGGCTCGAGCTGGCCCGGGCGCTGGCCACGGCCCCGGAGGTCCTGCTCCTCGACGAGGTCGTCGCCGGCCTGAACCCCTCCGAGGCGGTGGCGCTCGCCGCCCTCGTCCGGCGCAT
>DATBLK010000366.1:0-10598 GCA_036555405.1 Anaeromyxobacteraceae bacterium | reverse complement strand
GAGGAGATCCGGGAGCTGCGCTGACGGCGCCTGCCCGGCGGACGGCCCGTCACGGCGCCCCTCGGTTGGCCTGATCCCGTGAACGAGCCCGCGCCCGCGCCCGCGCCCGAAACCGCCGGGCTCGGGCTCGGCAACGGCCTCGGGGCTCACGTCGACTGCGTGCCGCCGTCAGGCCACGCGCTTGCGGAACCGCATCGTCGCCACCGCGAGGATGACCACCCCCAGCGCCAGCTGCACCAGGAGCCTGGGCCAGACGTCGGCGAACCCGGCGCCCTTGAGGAGGTTCGCCCTCACCACCTCGATGAACCAGCGCACCGGGTTCAGCAGGGTCACCTGCTGCAGCCAGCCGGGCATGGCCCGCACCGGGGTCACCACCCCCGAGAGCAGCATCGCCGGGATGATGAAGAGCATGCCGGTGAGGAACGACTGCTGCTGGGTCCGGCTCACGGTGGAGGCGAGGAGCCCGGCCCCCAGCGTGGCGAGGAGGTAGAGGAGCGTCGCCGCCAGGAGCACGAGGAGGTTGCCGCGGAGCGGCAGGTCGAAGATCCAGGAGCCCACCGAGAGGACCAGCAGCACGTCGAGGAGGCCGACGGCGAGGAAGGGCAGCATCTTCCCCGCCAGCAGGACCACCGGGCGGATGGGCGTCACCAGCACCTGCTCCAGCGTCCCCATCTCCCGCTCGCGCGAGAGCCCCATGGCGGTGACGATGGTGGTGACGATGAGGAGCACCATGACGAGCACGCCCGGGACCATGTAGGGCGCCGAGCGCAGGCCGGGGTTGAAGGCGATCCGGGGAACGAGCGCCGGCGCGCCGGGGAGCGCCCGGCCCGCCGCGCGCGCCCGCCGCCCGGCCTCGCCGGCGGCCACCTCGCCGAAGAAGCGGCCGACCGCGCCCGCGGCCACGCCGCTCCGGTTGGGGTCGGCGCCGTCCAGCACCACCTGGACCCGGGCCGTCCGGCCGCCCTCCAGGTCGGCGCCGAAGCCGGGGCGGAAGACCAGGGCCGCGGCCGCCTCTCCGCGCTCGAGCAGCTCGTCGGCCTCGGCGCCGGCGCCGGCCGCGCCCGAGCGGACCAGGGTGCGGTCGGCGAGGAGGCGCCGCGCCGCCTCGCGGCTGGCCGGGCTCCGGTCGAGGTCCAGCACCACGGTCGGGACCCGGTCCACGTCGAAGTCCACGGCGAAGCCGAAGATCACCGTCTGGAGGAGGGGCGCGACCACGAGGAGGAACATCACCCGCCGGTCCCGGGCCGTCTGCCGGACCTCCTTGCGCACCACGGCCAGGAGCTGGACCAGGGAGAGCCGGAGGCCGCGGCGCGCGGTCACGCGATCCTCCGCCGGAAGCGGGCGGCCGCCAGCGTCAGGACGGCGGCCGCGAAGATCGCCAGCGCCAGGAGGTCGGGCCAGAGGACCTCGATCCCGGCGCCGCGGAGGAGCAGGCCCCGCAGCGCCTCGACCAGGTAGCGCGCCGGGACGACGCGCGAGAGGGCCCGCAGGGGCGCGGGCATGTTGTCGATGGGCACGACCATGCCCGAGAGCAGGAGCGAGGGGAGCATCGACGAGAGCGCCCCCGCCTGCGTGGCCACGAGCTGGTTCCTCGCCAGCACCGAGACCAGGAGCCCCTGGCCCAGCATGCCCACCAGGAAGAGGAGGCCGAAGGCGAAGAGGAGCGCGATCCCGCCGCGCACCGGCACCTCGAAGACCGCCGTGCCCACGGCGATGACGAGGAGGAACTGGACGGCGCCCAGCACCAGGAAGGGCAGGAGCTTCCCCAGGATGATCTCGAGCCGCCCCAGCGGCGCCGCGAAGAGCTGCTCCATCGAGCCCCGCTCCCATTCCCCGGCGATGGCGAGGGCGGTGAGCAGCACCGCGGCCAGCGCCAGGAGGTAGGCGGCGAGCCCCGGGACCATGAAGAGGGCGCTCCGCCCCTCGGGGTTGAAGCGGGTCCAGACCCGCGCCTCCACCGGCGCGGCGCCGCCTCCGGCGAGCGAGATCAGGCGCGCCTGGCCCGCGGCCCGGACCACGGCTTCGGCCTTGGCCAGCACCTGGTTCGCCACCACCGCGTCGGCGCCGTCGACGAGGAGCTGGACCGGGGCGGCCCGGCCGCGCGCCAGGTCCTCGGCGTGGCCGCGCGGGATCACCAGCACCGCGAGCGCCAGCCCCGTCCGGAGCAGATCCTCGGCGCGGGCGGCATCCGCCCCGGGCGCGACCTCGAACTCGCCCGAGGCGGCGAAGGCGCGGGCCAGGGCCCGCGAGTCGGCCGTCCGGTCGGCGTCGGCGACGGCGATGGGCACGTGGTCGACGTCGAAGGACACGCCGTAGCCGAAGAGCGGGAGCAGGAGCACCGGCATCGCCAGCGCCAGGAGCAGGGTGCGCGGGTCGCGGAGGATGTGGAGCGTCTCCTTCCAGGCCATGGCCCCGACGCGCAGCGCCAGGCGGCGCGCCGGCGTCACGGCGGCGCCCCCGCGCCGACCGCGGCCAGGAAGACGTCCTCGAGCGAGGGCTCGACCTCCTCCACCGCCAGGTCCAGGGCCCCGCCCGCCGCCAGCTCCGCGCGCACGCGCTCCGCGTCCCAGGCCTCGGGGTCGACGCGCAGGTGGAGGGCGGCGCCGAAGGGTTCCACCGCGCGCACCCCCGCCCCGGCGCGCAGGCGGTCCGCGGGGAGGCTCCGGCCGCGGGCCACCAGGACGCGGTCGGGCACCCAGGCTCGCTTCAGCGCCGCCGGGGTGTCGAGCGCCACCAGGCGGCCGTCGGCCATGAGCCCGATGCGCCGGCAGTGCTCGGCCTCGTCGAGGTAGTGGGTGGTGACGAAGACGGTCGTTCCCCCGGCGGCCATCTCGCGGATGAGCCCCCAGAAGTCGCGGCGCGACACCGGGTCGACGCCCGCGGTGGGCTCGTCCAGGAACACGACCTCGGGCCGGTGGAGCACCGCCCCGGCGAGCGCCACCCGCTGGCGGACCCCGCCCGGCAGCGCCCCGGTGGTGGCCCGCGCCAGGTCGCGGAGGCCGGCCCGCTCCAGCACCTCGCCGACCCGGAGGCGCAGGGCGCGGCCGGAGAGCCCGTAGGCGCCCCCGAAGAAGGCGAGGTTCTCCTCCACCGGCAGGTCGAGGTAGAGCGAGAAGCGCTGCGACATGTAGCCGATGGCGGCCTTCACCGCCTCGGGGCGGGCGGCGACGTCGCGCCCCGCCACCGAGGCGGCGCCGGCGGTGGGCTCGAGCAGGCCGCAGAGCATCCGGATGGTGGTGCTCTTCCCGGCGCCGTTGGCGCCCAGGTACCCGAAGATCTCGCCCCGCTCCACGTCGAAGGAGACGCGGTCCACCGCGGTGAAGGCGCCGAAGCGGCGGGTGAGCCCGCGGGTCGAGATGGCGGGCGCCGCGCCCATCTAGGCGGCCTCCCGGATCCGGGCCACGAACAGGTCCTCGAAGGTGCGGTGGCCCGAGGCGGCGAGCAGGTCGAGGGGCGGCCCCTCGGCGAGGAGACGCCCCCGGTGGACCAGGCCGACCCGGTCGCAGCGCTCCGCCTCGTCCATGTAGGGCGTGGAGACCAGCACCGCCATCCCCCCGTGGACGAACTCGTGGAGCAGCGCCCAGAGCTCGCGGCGCGACACCGGGTCGACGCCGTTGGTGGGCTCGTCGAGCACCAGGACCTCGGGCTCGTGGAGCAGGGCGCAGGCCAGGGCCAGCTTCTTGTACATGCCGCCGGAGAGCGCGTCGGCGCGCCGGTCGCCGAAGGGGCCGAGCCGCGTCAGCGCCAGGAGCCGCCCGGTCCGCTCCCGGAACGCGGTGCGCGAGAGGCAGTAGACGCGGCCGAAGAAGCGCAGGTTCTCCATCACCGTGAGGTCGCGGTAGAGGCTGAACGCCTGGGGCATGAGGCCCAGCGCCTCGCGCACGGCGCGGCCCCCGCGCAGCGGGTCCATGCCGCGGACGCGCGCCTCGCCGCCGTCGAGGTCGACGAGGCCGGCCAGGGCCCTGATGGCGGTGGTCTTCCCCGCGCCGTCCGGCCCCACCAGGCCGTAGAGCTCGCCGGGCCGGACCGCGAAGGAGAGGCCGGCCAGGGCAGGCACCTCCCCGAAGCGCCGCCGGAGGTCGCGGGCCTCGAGGGCCCACCCGCCCGGGGGCGCGGCCACCTACCGCTCCGTCCCCGGGAGCGAGACCTGCACCGGCATCCCGGGCCGGAGCTTCCGCGCCGGGTTGGGGATGGCGACCTCCACCGGGTAGACGAGCCGGTCCCGGTCGGTCCGGGTCTGGATGTTCCTGGGGGTGAACTCCGCCCTCGCCGCCACCGAGGTCACCGCCCCCTCGAAGACCTCTCCGGGGAAGGCGTCGGCGACCACCACCGCCCGGGCGCCGGGCCGCGCCCGGCCCACCTCGGCGCTGGGCATGTAGAAGGTGGCCTTCACCTCGGCGAGGTCGACGAGCCGGACCAGCGTCTGGCCGGCGCCGACCAGCTCCCCCACCTCGTGGGGCAGCTCCTCGACCACGCCGTCGCGGGGCGCCCGCACCTCGCACTCCGAGGCGAGGAGCCGCGCCCGCACCCCCGCGGCCTCGGCGGCCCGGAGCTGCGCCTCGGCGGCGAGCGCCTGGGCTCCCTGGGCTCGCGCCGAGGCCGCCGCCGCCCGCGCCTGCTCGGCGCTCGCCTGGGCCTGGGCCCTTGCCGCGGCGGTCTGGTGCTCGAGCCCCTCGGCGCTGGCGCGCGTCTGGTCGCGGCTCGCCGCCGCCACGTCGCCGGCGACGGCCTCGAGCCGGTCCGCCTGGCGCCTGGCGGCGTCGCGCTGCGCCGCCAGCGCCTCGACCTGGGCCAGCGCCGCCGACCGCCCCGCGGCCGCCGCCTCCTCGGTCCGGCGCGAGGCCTCCACCGAGGCTCCGGCGGCCCGGGCCTGGGCCCGGGCCGCGGCCAGGCGGGCCTCCGCCTCGGCGAGCTGCGCCCTGGGGTCGTCGCAGTCGAGCGCCAGGAGGAGGTCGCCCTTCCGCGCCTCGGATCCCCGGCGCGCCGGCCGGGCGACGATCCGCGCCGCGATGCGCGCCGAGAGCTCCACCTCGGTGCCCTCGACCTCGCCCGATCCGCCCGAGGCGGCCCGCGCCGCCGCCGCCTGGGTGCGCAGGCGGTAGACGAGGAGCGCGGTGAGGACGGCGACGACCAGGGCGAGGACGGCGGCGACGCGGCGCATCTCGGGATCTCCTCCGCACGGACCGGGCGGCTCCCCGCCTCGCAAGGCGCGTGCCGCGCCCGGCCCGCTCCCGCGCCCGCGGCGCCGCGCCCTTGCGCCGCCGCGGGCGCGCCCGCCTGTCAGCATTCCCGACACCGCCGTCGGAGGGGCGAACGATCGGCCCGCCGGCGCCGCGCGAAGCCCCCGTTTCCCCTCCGCCGGAGCGCGGCACCCGCCTTGCTCCGGGCGCTGCGGGACCCTCTCCCGCCGGAGGCACCGTGAGATCGCCCGCCCGCGCCGCACTGGCGCTGCTCGTCCCCGTCGCCGCGGCCGCCGCCTCGGCCGCCGAGCCGGCGACCCTCTCGCTCGGGGACGCCCTCCGGGAGCTCGAGGCCCGCAGCCCGGGCGCGCTCCAGGCGGCGAGCCGCGCCCGGGAGGCCGGGGCTCTCGCCCGCCAGGCGGCGGCGGCGCTCCTGCCGCTCCTGTCCGCCACCGGGAGCTGGGCGCGGAACAGCGACGAGCTCGTGCTGCCGCGGCCCAACCCGGCGGCTCCGGCCGTCTCTCTGGGGCTGGTCCACATCCAGCCGCGCGAGGCCTGGGGCGCCGGCGCGAGCCTCCGCGTCCCCCTCGCCGTCCCGGGAGCCTGGGCGGACCTGGCCGCCGCCCGCCACGCTGCTGCCTCGGCCGAGGCCGGCGCCGAGGCGGCGCGCCTCCAGCTCCGCCTGGCCCTCGTCCAGGGCGCCTGGCTCGCGGCCGCCGGCGAGGAGATCGCGGAGGCCGCGTCGCGCGCCCTGGCCGTGGCGCGGGAGCAGTCGGAGGGCGCCCGGCGCGCCGTCGACGCCGGTCTCCGGCCGCCGCTCGCCGCCCTCCAGAGCGAGGCGCAGGCGGTGCGGCGCGAGAGCGACCTGGTGCGGGCGCGCTCGGCCCGCGACCGCGCCGTTCTGGCGCTCGGGGTCCTCCTCGGGCGGGAGGGGCCGGTGCGCGTCGCGCTCCCGCCCCCGGACGCGCCGGCGCCGCCCGACGTCGCGGCGCTCGGGCCGGCGGCGCTCCGGGCGCGGCCCGAGACGCGGCTCCACGAGGAGCAGGTGGCGGCCGCCGGGAGCCAGGTGACCTCGGCCTGGCTCCGCCTCCTTCCCCAGCTCTCCGCCACCGGGACGGCGTTCGCCCAGGACGTCCCGCTGCCGACCGGGGAGAGGGACGGGTGGAAGGTGACGCTCGACCTCGCCTGGCCGCTCTACGACGGCGGCCTCCGCTACGGAAAGCGCCGCGAGGCCGAGGCGCGGGCCGCCGGCGCCCGCGCCGCGGCCGAGGCGCAGCGACTCGCGATCTTCCAGGAGGTCGAGGACGGGACCCGCGACGTCGCGGTGGCGGCGGAGCGGCTCCGGCTCGCCGAGCGGCAGCGGGCGGTCGCCGCGGACGCGGCGGCCACCGCCCGGCGCGCCTTCGAGGCCGGGACCACGGGCCACGTCGAGGTGCTCGACGCGAACGACCAGCTCTTCCAGGCCGAGGTGGCGCAGGCCGACGCCCGCTCCCAGCTCGGCCAGGCCCGGGCGGCGCTGGACCGCGCCGCCGGCCGGATCTGAGGCGGCGGTGCGCGCCGGGCGCGGCGGGCGTATCCTCGACCGGCTCGCGAAGAGCCGGGAGGAGCCCTTGTCGCCGCCGCCCCCGGGGTTCGAGGAGTACCAGCGCCAGGAGCTCAGCGGGCTCTTCGGCACCGTGGTCCGGGCGCGGCTCCTGCTCCTGCCCCCGCTCCTCCTCTTCTTCGCGTACCTGGGCTTCGTCGACGGCTCGGCCTGGAGGCGGTGGCTCGTCGCCGCCGCCATCCCGGCGCTGGTCCTCTTCATCGTGGTCGAGTACCGGCGCTGGCGGCGCGTCGGGTTCCGGCCCGGCGCCGTCGAGCGCAATCTCACCGCGGCGGTGCTGGGCCACCTGGCGCTCTCGGCGGCCAGCGGGGGAGCCGCCAGCCCCTTCCTCCCGCTGGGGATCCTCTTCGCGATGATGGCGGGCCTGCTCGCCTCGCGCGCCGCCGCCTACGGCCTCCTGGCGGTGCAGCTCCTCGGCCTCTGGGCCCTCACCGCCGCCGCCCTCCTCGGCGCCATCCCCGACCTGAACCTCCGCGTCTTCGGCGGCGGCCCCCACGGCGGTCACACCGCGGCCGAGATCTGGGCCCGCGCCGTGCTGCTCAGCGCCTTCCTGGCCGCGGCCCGCGGCGTGGGGCGGGCGGTGCGCCGGGCCTACGACCGGGCGCTGCGGCGCTCGCACGACGCCCAGCGCGACGCGCTCCGGGCCCACCTCGAGCGCGAGGAGGAGCTCACCGCGCTCTCGGCCGAGATCGCCCACGAGCTGAAGAACCCGCTCTCCAGCGTGAAGGGTCTCGCGGGCCTCCTCGACGGCGGCCCGGCCGACGGCAAGGCCGCGGAACGGCTCGGGGTGCTGCGCCGCGAGGTGGACCGGATGCAGGCCATCCTCGACGAGTTCCTGAACTTCTCGCGGCCGCTCGTGCCCCTGGCGCTCGGGCGCGTCGACCTCGCTCCCCTGGCGCGCGAGGTCGCCGCCCTGTACGAGGGGCTGGCGCACGAGCACGGCGTGGTCCTGGCGGTTCGCGCCGCACCGGCCCCGGCCCGCTGCGACCCCCGCAAGGTGAAGCAGCTCCTCGTGAACCTGGTCCAGAACGCGCTCGAGGCCAGCGGCCCGGGCGGTCCGGTGGAGATCGAGACCGAGGCCCGCGGCGCCGAGGCGCGGATCCGGGTGCTCGACCGCGGCCGGGGGCCCGAGGCGCGCCTGGGCGAGCGCGTCTTCGAGGCGGGGGTCACGACCAAGCCCCGCGGCTCGGGCCTGGGCCTCCCCATCGCCCGGGCGCTGGCGCGCCAGCACGGGGGCGAGCTCACGCTCGCGGCCCGGGAGGGCGGCGGGGCGGTCGCCGAGCTCGTGCTCCCGGCGGCTCCCCCGGAGGGGCGGGAGGGCCGCGCCGCGTGACCCGGGTCCTCGTCGTCGACGACGACCCGGGCGTGCGCTACACGCTGCGGGAGATCCTCTCCTCGGCCGGCTTCGCCGTGGAGGAGGCGGCGGGCGGCGAGGAGGCGCTCCGGCGCCTGGAGGCCGCGCCCGCGTCCGTCGTGGTCTCCGACCTCCGCATGCCGGGGATCGACGGCATGGAGCTCCTGCGGCGGCTGGTGGCGCGGAGCCCGGCCCCGCGCGTGGTCCTGGTCACGGCCCACGGCTCCGAGCGACAGGCGGTGGAGGCGATGAAGGCCGGGGCCTGGGACTACTTCCGCAAGCCCTTCGACGCCGAGGAGCTGGTGGCGGTGGTCCGGCGCGCCGAGGAGGCGGCCCGGCTCGCCGACGAGAACGAGACGCTGCAGGGCGAGCTGGCGCTGGCGGGGGAGCTGGTCTACGCCTCCGAGGCGATGCGGCGGCTGGCGGCGCTGATCGCGCGCGTCGCGCCGCGCGACGTCACCGTGCTGATCTCGGGCGAGAGCGGCACCGGCAAGGAGCGGGTCGCCGAGGCGATCTGGCGCGCCTCCCGCCGCGCCGACCGCCCCCTGGTCTGCTTCAACTGCGCCGCGCTCACCGCCGAGCTCGCCGAGGCCGAGCTCTTCGGCCACGTCCGCGGGGCCTTCACCGGCGCGGTCCGCTCCCGCCCCGGCCTCTTCGGCGAGGCCGACGGCGGCACCCTCCTCCTCGACGAGGTGGGCGAGCTCGCTCCGCCGCTCCAGGGGAAGCTCCTCCGCGTCCTCCAGGACGGCGAGGTCCGGCCCGTGGGCGAGGAGCGGGCGCACCGCGTGGACGTCCGCGTCCTGGCGGCGACGAACCGCGACCTCCGCGAGCTCGCCGGGCGCGGCGCATTCCGCGAGGACCTCCTCTGGCGCCTCGACGTCGTCCACCTCCGCGTCCCCCCGCTCCGGGAGCGGCCGGAGGACGTCCCGGTGCTGGCGCGCCACTTCCTGGAGCGCTTCGGCGAGCGCTTCGGCGTCCGGCTGCCGCCCCCCTCGACCGAGCTCCTCGGCCGCCTCGGCGCCCACGCCTGGCCCGGCAACGTCCGCGAGCTGGAGCACGCCCTGGAGAGCCTGGTGGCCCTTTCTCCGGAGGGGGCGCTCGACCTCTCGCTCCTGCCCGGGCCCGCGAGCCCGGCGGGGAAGCCGCTCTCGCTCCGGCAGCGGGTGGAGGCCTACGAGCGCGGCCTGGTGGCCGAGGCGCTGCGCGCCGCCGGCGGGAATCGATCCGAGGCGGCGCGCCTCCTCGGCGTCTCCCGGGTCACGCTCCACGACAAGCTGAACAAGTACGGCCTGGCGCGCGAGGGGGCGGGGGGAAGCTCTCCCTGAGGAGCGGGGGCCCTCGCCGTCCGACCCCGTCCGGGCCCGCTTTCGGGGAGCGGGACCGGGGCGCGGGCGCTATCCTCCGCGCCCGGAGGTCCCCATGAGCCACGGCGCCTTCCGCGTCCCCGAGCCCCGGAACGAGCCGGTCCTCTCCCACGCCCCCGGCACGCCGGAGCGCCGCGCCCTCAAGGCGCGCATCGCCGAGCTCTCCGGGCAGGAGATCGAGATCCCGCTCGTCATCGGAGGGAAGGAGGTGCGCACCGGCCAGCTCGCCGACGCGCGCATGCCCCACCGCCACGGCCACCGGCTCGCCCGCTGGCACCAGGCCGGCCGCGCCGAGGCGCTCCAGGCCGTCGAGGCGGCGCGCGCCGCCCGGCGCGACTGGGCGGCGCTTCCCTTCGCCGACCGGGCCGCCGTCTTCCTCGAGGCCGCCGACCTGCTCTCGGGCGGCTGGCGCCCCACGCTCGACGCCGCCACCATGCTCGGCCAGTCGAAGACCGCGCACCAGGCCGAGATCGACGCGGCCTGCGAGACCGCCGACTTCTGGCGCTTCAACGTCGCCTTCGCGGAGCGCATCCTCGCCGAGCAGCCCCTCTCCCCGCCCGGCGTCTGGAACCGGGTCGAGTACCGGCCGCTCGAGGGCTTCGTCTTCGCGGTGACGCCCTTCAACTTCACCTCCATCGCCGCCAACCTCCCCACCGCCCCGGCGCTCATGGGCAACGCGGTGGTGTGGAAGCCCGCCTCGAGCGCCGTCTACTCCGCCTGGTGGGTGTTCCAGCTCCTCCAGGCCGCCGGGCTGCCGCCCGGGGTCGTGAACTTCGTCCCCGGCCCGGGCCGCGCCGTCGGCGACGCGGTGCTCTCCCACCCCGACCTGGCCGGCCTCCACTTCACCGGCTCCACCGGCGTGCTCCAGTCGATGTGGCGCGCCGTCGCCGAGGGCCTGCCGCGCTACCGCACCTATCCGAGAATCGTCGGCGAGACCGGCGGCAAGGACTTCGTCTTCGCCCATCCCTCGGCCGACCCCGACGCGCTCGCCACCGCCCTGGCTCGCGGCGCCTTCGAGTTCCAGGGCCAGAAGTGCTCCGCCGCCTCGCGGGCCTACGTGCCCGAGAGCCTGTGGCCGGCTGTCCGGGAGCGGCTCC
>DATBLK010000363.1:0-9180 GCA_036555405.1 Anaeromyxobacteraceae bacterium | reverse complement strand
GGAGCCGCTCGACGTCGTCGGGGCGCGCCACCGTCGCCAGGGGCCGGCCCACCACCTGCGCGGCGGTGAGGCCCAGGAGCCGCTCCGCACCCCGGTTCCAGCTGGTCACGGTCCCCTGCCGGTCCACGCCCAGGATGGCGTCGGCCGCCTCGCGGGTGATGTGGGCCAGGAGCTGGTCCTGGGCCGCGACCTGGTCGCGGAGCCGGTGCAGGGCGGAGAGGTCCTCGACGAGGCAGGACCGGCCCACCAGCCGCCCGGACTCGTCGCGGACCGCCGAGGCGGTGAGGGCCACGGGGACGAGCCGGCCGTCGCGGGCGCGGCGCTCGGTCTCCATCCGCGGAGCCCTGCCCTCGGCCTCCACCCGCGCCGCCAGGGCGCTCTCCTCCGCCTCGCGCCCCGGCGGGACGATGAGGTCGACGCGCCGGCCCAGCGCCTCCTCGAGGGCGTAGCCGAAGATGGCAGCCGCGGCGCCGCCCCAGGAGACGATGCGCTCCTCGCGGTCGACGACCACCAGCGCCGCGCCCGCCGCGGCCTCGTCGAGCGCGTCGGCGCGGCGCCCCGCCAGGTCGAGGCCCATGCCCGAGAGGCGCACGAAGCTCTCGGCCACCCAGCGGACCTGGCCGCTGCCGTCGCGCACGGGCACGGCCCGTACCCGGAAGGCCTCGCGGGGCTCTCCCGGCCGGCCGCGCTCCCGCACGCCCTCGCGGGGCTCGCCGGTGCCGAAGACCAGTACCGGCAGGCAGTCGGAGCAGCGGCGCGTCTCCTGCCACAGGGCCGTGAAGCAGTGGCTGGCGCCGCAGGTGAGCTCCACGGCCGCCCGCCGCACCCAGTCGTTGGCCCACTGGATCCTGAGGTCGCGGTCGACCAGCGTGAGGCCGATGTCCAGCGCCGACAGGGCCTCGCCGACGGGAGCGAGGTCCTCCGGGCACCCGATCGTCAGCGCCTGGGGCGCCGCGGCGGGGACGCGTTCCACGGGGCCACTCTACCGTTCTCAGCCCCCATCGGGTACGGGCGAACGCGCCGGGGAACGCCCATAAGGTGGGGCCAACCAACGGACTTGACGCCGGGCGCTCGGCCGCACATTCCCTCCGCGGCGGGCGAGTCGCCGCCCGCCAGGAGGATTCCCATGGGAGAGAAGGTCCGCCGCGTGGACTACTTCTACGTCGAGGTCGACGACCGGCCCGGGGAAGGGGCCAAGGTCCTCGGCAAGCTCCGGGACGCCAAGGTCAACCTGCTGGCCTTCACGGCCTTCCCCGCCGGCAAGGGCCGGGCCCAGCTCACGCTCGTCCCGGAGCGGGGCGACGCCCTCGAGGCCGCGGCGCGCGGCGCCGGGCTGAAGCTGAGCGCGCGCAAGGAGTGCTTCCTCGTCCAGGGCGACGACCGGGTGGGCGCCGCCTGCGACGTTCTGGGCCGGCTCGCCGAGGCGAAGGTGAACTGCGTCTCCGCCCAGGCGGCCGCGGCCCCCGGCGGCAAGTACGGGATGGTGATCTTCGTGAGGCCGCCCGATCTCGGCGCGGCGACCAAGGCCCTGGGCGCCTAGGCCCGCGGCCCTTCGAGAGGACGGACATGAGCGACCTGAGCTGGCTCGAGGCCCTTTTTCGCTGGGTGCACGTCGTGGCGGGAATCGTCTGGATCGGCCACCTCTACTTCTTCAACTTCGTGAACGGGCAGGTCGCCAAGACCTACGACGCCGACTCGAAGAGGAAGGTCATCCCCGAGCTCATGCCGCGCGCGCTCTACTGGTTCCGCTGGGGCGCGGCCTACACCTGGGTGAGCGGCATCCTCCTCGCCGGGATCGTCTACTACAGCGTGGAGAACCTGGCGCGGCGCGACGTGGCGACGAACGCCACCGCCATCGGGCACGGGGCCGCGGTGGCCATCTCGCTGGCCCTCATCGTCGTCGTCTTCTTCGTCTACGACGCGATCTGGAGCGCGCTGGGCAAGCAGGAGCGGGTGGGCGTCGCCGTCCTCTTCGCGCTCCTGGTCGTCGTCCTCTACCTCCTCTCGCTGGTCTTCAGCGGGCGCGCCCTCTTCATCCAGGCCGGGATGCTCATGGGCACCGTCATGGCCATGAACGTCTGGATGCGGATCTGGCCGGCGCAGAAGAAGATCATCCAGGCGGCCAAGGGCGTCGCCCCGGCCCCCGACGCCTCGGTGGGCGCCGGCGCCGCGATGCGCTCGAAGCACAACACCTACATGTCCGTGGCCCTGGTCTTCACCATGGTCTCGAACCACTACCCGACCATCTTCGGGCTGGACCAGGCCTGGCTCGTGCTCGCGGTCCTGGTGGCGCTGGCCTTCGGCGCGGCGAAGCTCATGTACCTCAAGTCCGCCGGCCCGGCGCCGACGCTCTACGGCGCGCCCGCGGCCCAGGCCGCGCCCGGCGCACCCGGCGTGGCCGCGCCCAAGGCCTGAGACCGGCGGGGCGGGCGCTCCCCCTCGCGCCCCGTCCCTGGCAGCTCGCTCGGCGCCGCCGTCCCGCGGCGCGGGGCCGCGGCGCCATGCCGCGCGCCGCGGCTCGCCACGGCGAGTGGATGCTCCCTATCATCGGCGCATGAGCGACTCGCCGGGGGACGCGACGGGCCTGAGCGCCGCGGAGGCGGCGGCGCGGCTCGCTGCCGAAGGCCCGAACGAGCTCCAGCGCGACCGGCCCGCGAGCCTCCTCTCCACCGCGATTCAGGTTCTCCGCGAGCCCATGCTGGCGCTGCTCCTGGTGGCCGGCGGCATCTACCTGCTCCTCGGCGATCTCGAGGAAGCGCTGGCGCTGCTCTTCGCCATCGTGGTCGTCATCGCCATCACGCTGGCGCAGGAGAGGAAGACCCAGCGGGCCCTGGCGGCGCTCCGGGACCTCACCAGCCCGCGCGCCCTGGTGGTCCGCGACGGGGCCCGCGTCCGCGTTCCCGGCCGCGAGGTGGTGCGCGGCGACCTCCTGGTGCTCGCCGAGGGCGACCGGGTGCCGGCGGACGCGCTGCTCGTCGAGGGGTCGCACCTCGAGGCCGACGAGTCGCTCCTCACCGGCGAGTCGGTCCCGGTGCGCAAGCGCGCCGGGGCCGAGCCTCCGGCCGGGGCGCGCCCCGGCGGCGGCGACCTGCCGCTCGTGTACGCCGGGTCCCTGGTGGTGCGCGGGACCGGCCTGGCGCGGGCGCGGGCCACCGGGCCGCGCACGGAGATGGGTCGAATCGGCGCCTCCCTCGCCGAGGTCGACCCGGGCCGGACGCCGCTCCAGCTCGAGGTGGCGCGCCTGGTGCGGCTCGCCGCCGTGGCCGGGATGGCGCTCTGCGCCGTCCTGGTCGTCGCCTGGCACCTGGCGCGCGGCGGCTGGCTCGAGGCGCTCCTCGCCGGGGTGGCGCTCGCCATCTCCATGCTCCCCGAGGAGTTCCCGGTCATCCTCACCGTCTTCATGGCGCTGGGCGCCTGGCGCATCTCGCGCTCGCGCGTGCTCACCCGGCGCCTGCCGGCGGTGGAGGCCCTCGGCGCGGCGACGGTCCTCTGCACCGACAAGACCGGGACGCTCACCGAGAACCGGATGCGCGTGGCGCGCCTCTGGGCTCCGGGGACGCTCCACGCCGTGGGTCGGGAGGGGCTCCCCGCGGCGGTCCGCGAGGTCGTGGAGCTGGGCGTGCTGGCGAGCCAGCCCGAGCCCTTCGACCCGATGGAGCAGGCCTTCCACCGGCTGGGGCGGGAGAAGCTGGAGGAGGCCGACCGCCCCGGCGACGGCTGGCTGCTCGAGCGGCAGTACCCCCTGTCCCCCGAGCTCCTCGCCGTCACGCACGCCTGGCGGGTTCCCGGCGGAGGGGGCCTGGTCGTCGCCGCCAAGGGCGCGCCCGAGGCCGTCGCCGAGCTCTGCCGGCTGGGGGAGGCGGAGGCCGCCGAGGTCCGGAAGCGGGTGGCCGAGATGGCCGGCGACGGCCTGCGGGTCCTGGCGGTGGCGCGCGCCGAGCACGGCGGCGCGCTGCCCCCGGCGCCGCACGGCTTCGCCTTCGAGCTGGTGGGGCTCGTCGGCCTGGAGGACCCGGTCCGCGCCGGGGTGCCGGCCGCGGTGGCCGAGTGCGCCGCGGCCGGCGTGCGGGTGCTGATGATCACCGGCGACGCGCCCGACACCGCCCGCGCCGTGGCCCGGCGGGTGGGGCTCCCGCCCGGCGACGTCGTCAGCGGCCCCGAGCTCGACGCCCTGTCGGAGGAGGAGCTGCGCCGCCGCCTCGGGAGCGCCTCGGTCTTCGCCCGGGTGGTCCCCGAGCAGAAGCTCCGCCTCGTCCGCGCGCTGCGCGCCAGCGGCGAGGTGGTGGCCATGACCGGCGACGGCGTCAACGACGCCCCGGCGCTGAAGGCGGCGCACATCGGCGTGGCCATGGGCGGGCGCGGCACCGACGTGGCCCGCGAGGCGGCGGCGCTGGTGGTCACCGACGACGACTTCACCTCCATCGTGGCGGCGGTGCGGCTGGGCCGCCGCATCCACGACAACCTGCGGCGGGCGATGGCCTACGCGCTGGCGGTGCACGTCCCCATCGCCGGCCTGGCGCTCCTGCCGGTGTTCCTGGGCTGGCCGCTGGTCCTCTTCCCGGTGCACATCGTCTTCCTCGAGCTGGTCATCGACCCGGCCTGCTCCATCGCCTTCGAGGCCGAGCCGGGCGACCCGGGCCTGATGCGGCGCCCGCCGCGGCCCGCGGGGGCGCGGCTCTTCAGCCGGCGCGTCGTGGTCGTGTCGCTCTTGCAGGGTGCGACCATCCTCGCCGCGTCGGTGATCGCCTTCCGCCTCGGGGTGGGGCACACCGGGTCGGAAGCGTCGGGTCGGGCGCTGGCCTTCGCGGCGCTCGTCGCCGGGAACGTCACCCTCATCTTCGTGAACCGCTCCTGGCAACGGTCCATCCTGGCGACGCTCCCGACGCCGAACCTCGCGAGCTGGGCCGTGTCCGGGGGCGCGGTGCTCACCCTGCTCGCCGCGCTGGCCCTGCCGGCGGCGCGCGAGGTCTTTCGCCTCGGCCCCACCAGCGCGGGCGACGTCGCCCTCGCCGCCCTGGTGGGCGTCGCCAGCCTCGCCTGGTTCGAGGCCTTGAAGTGGCTCGCACCCTCGTTGCTGGCGGAGGCGGAGGAGCGGCGCTAGAGGGCGTTCGCGATCGCGCACGCCTCTCGGGGTGAGGGGGGCCGCGCCGTGGTACGAAGCTTCCGTGGCGCGAGACCGGGACGACGCGGACATCTCGTGGCTCCTGCAATTCTGCGCGGCGCGGGTGGCCTTCGCCACCATGTTCACCGCCTACGCGGCGGCGCTGCCGCTGCTGCGGCGGGACTGGGGCATGACGGCGGGGCGGGCCGGGCTGGTCCAGTCCGCCTACCACCTGGGATTCCTGGTCTCCCTGTTCGCGGTGGGCTTCCTCTCCGACCGCCACGGGGCGCGCCGCACCTACCTGGTCACCAGCGTGGCGGCGGCCGCGAGCGCGCTGCTCTTCGCCTTCCTGGCCCGGGGCTTCCTCTCCGGCCTCCTGCTCTACGGGCTCACCGGGCTCTGCTCGGGCGGCTCCTACACGCCCGGGCTCGCCATCGTCTCGGAGCGCTTCGCGCGGGGAGGGCAGGGCCGGGCCATGGGCCTGTACCTCGCCGCCGCCTCGCTGGGGTACGCGGTGGCGCTGCTGCTCGCCAGCGCGCTCATCCCGGTGGCGGGCTGGCGCGGCTCGTTCGCCGCCGCGGCGCTGGGACCGGTCCTGGGCGCCGGGCTCGGCTTCTGGACCCTGCGCCACACCCCCAACGTCGTCCACCCGCCGGCCGATGGGGGCGAGGTCCGCGGCGGCCTGCGGGAGGTCCTGCGGAACCGCCCGGCGATGCTCTCGGTGTGGGGGTACACCTTCCACGCCTGGGAGCTCCTGGGGATGTGGGCCTGGCTGCCGGCCTTCCTGGCCGCCGCTGCGGCGGCGGGGGGCGACATGAGCCTCCAGGCCGCCGGCCGGGGCGCGACCTTCTCCGCGCTCACCTACCTCGTGGCCGTCGTCGGCAGCGCGGCGGGCGGCAGCCTCTCGGACCGCTGGGGCCGCACCGCCGTCATCCTGGCGGCGTCGGTGGCGAGCCTCTGCATCTCGCTCTCGATCGGCTGGATGCTGGGGCTGCCCCTGTGGCTCGTCGTCACCGCCGCCGTGCTCCACAACTGCACCGGGGTCGCCGACTCGTCGGTCCACTCCACGGCGCTGTCGGAGCTCGTCCCGCCGCGCTACCTGGGCGCCGCCTACTCGCTTCGCTCCGCCGTGGGCTTCGGCGCCGGGGCCCTGGCCCCGTGGGTCTTCGGCCTGGTGCTGGACTGGGGGCGCGGCCCGCTCCTGGGGTCGGAGCGGGCGGCCTGGGGCCTCGCCTGGGCGTCGCTGGGGCTCGGCGCGCTGCTGGGACCGGTGGCGACGCTGCGGCTGCGAGCCCTCCCCGAGGCGCGGCGGCTGGCGGGAGGGAGGCGGTAGCCGGGGTCAGCGCAGCGTGAAGTAGACGCGGGCGCCCCGCTCCCGGGAGGCGCGCTCGCCCCCCCGCACCAGGAAGAGGCGCGAGGGGTCGATGCCGGCGTCGAGGAACGCGGCGCGCGAGCGCTCGGCGCGCTCCGAGGCCAGCCCCGCGAGCGCCTCGGGGGGGATGGGGACGGCGGCGACGAGCCTCGCCACCTCCTCCGGCGCCGGCGGCCTGGCCTTGGGATCCGGGGGCGTCCGTGCTCGCTGCTCCTCGAAGGCGCGCCGCTGCAGCGCGGCCCGGTCGGCGGCCTCGTCCACGGTGGCCTCGAGCTCGAGGCTGAGGCCGGGCCGCTCCACCAGGGCCTTCGCCAGGACGCCGATCCGCCTCCGCGCCACCTCGCCGGGCTCGGCATCCCCGGGCTGGAGGTCGACGACGGAGAGGTCGTCGTCGCCGCCGCCGGCGAGAGCCGCCAGGGCCGCGAAGGGCGAGGTCGCGACCTTGGTGAGGACGTTCAGGAGGGCGCGCCCGATCACGCGGCCCAGGCGGAACTCCGGGTCGTCGAGCCCACCCTCCACCGGCACGTCGAGGACGATGAGGCCGTTCCGGTCCCGCAGCACCGCCAGCGCGAGCCGCACCGGGATGGAGACCGCGTCCGGGCTGTCGGTCTCGTCTCCCAGCTCGAGCTGGTCCAGGCGGGCGACGTTGCTGCCGACGAGCCGCCGGTCCTGCACGCGCACCCTGATGTCGAGGTCCACCTTGCCCTTCGCGAGCTCGTAGCCCAGGTGCTTCCCGGCGTAGGGGCTGAGCGGCACGAGGTCGACGGCCCGCGTCAGGACGGCGAGGTCGGTGTGGGCGCCGGTCTGCAGCGGGTTCAACGTGCCGGTCACCGTGAGCGGCGAGGCGCCGAGGACCTTCATGCGCGCGTCGACGGTCGAGCGGGTGCGGGTGTCGGTCGAGAGGTCGGCGACGCGGACCTCCACCTCCGAGACCTCGAGCGCCACCGGAGGCTCGACGGTCCGGTCGACGAAGGCGACCTCCCCGCGCCGGATCTCGAGGCCGCCGATGGAGAGCTGCGCCGCGGCGCCGGGCGCGGGCCCGGGGGCCGGCCGGGGCGCGGGGGCGGGGACGGCGGGCTCCTCCACCCGCACGATCCGGAGCCGGGGCTCCTGGATCCGTGCGCTCCGCAGGCGGACCCGGAGGGGCGAGGCGCTGGCCTCGAGGCCGGCCAGCTCCAGCGCGCGCCAGCGGAGAACCTCTTCGCCGCGCGCGGGGTCGAGGGCGCGGAGCCCGTCGAGGCGGACTGTGCCCGCGAAGCTCGCGCGCCGGGCGCCGGGCGTCGCGGCGCGTCCGTCCCAGCTCGCCTTCCCCTTCGCGGTGAGCTTCCCGCCGGCGAGCCGAGCCGGGCCCCCGTCCAGGTACGGCGCCACCGGCGACAGCTCCAGGCCCCGGATGTCGACGCTCGCCTCGGCGCGGGGGACGAGCGGCGCCGCCGAGCCCTCGAGGGCGAGCGAGCCGCCGCCCGGCCAGCCGATCGTCGCCGCGAAGGGCCAGGCGGCGGCCGGGTCGCTCGAGAGGCTCTTCACCTCGAGGCCGACGGGGTCGAGCGCCAGGGTTGCGGGGCGCGCCGGCACGGCGTCCTCCCACTCCAGCCTGAGCCCCTGCACCGACAGCGCCCCGACGGACCAGGCGAAGGGAGCCGGCGGCGGCGCCGGCCCGGGGGCGCCCCCCGCCGCGGGCGGTGCCGACTCACCGGCCGGCGCCTCGGCCGCGAGCTGGGCCAGGTTCAGGGAGCCGTCCGCCTGGCGGAGGAGCCGGACGCGGCCGCCGCGGACCGCCACCCGGCCGACGGCCACCGAAGGCGCCAGCGCGTCCACCGAGGCGCCGGCGACGGACAGCGACGGCAGCGCGACGTCGTCCTCGGCGACGCCCGGCCGGCCGAGGCGCAGCCCCTCGACCTCCAGGGAGGCGTCCGCGAGGCGCACGACCCTGCGCGCCTCGCCCCAGGCGAGCTGGTAGCGGGCGCGGAGCGTCGCCAGGCCGGCGCGGACCTCGGCCGCCGCCTCCTCCCGCGTGTAGGCCTGGTAGCCGGCGAGCCGCAGCTTCTCGAATGCCAGCGTGCCGGTCGAGCCCGGCGGGTCGGCCCCCAGCTCGCCGGCCCAGGAGAAGCGCTCGCCCGACTCGGTGACGCCGGAGAAGGCGTAGGGGCCCTGACTGCCGGGGCGCGTCCGGAAACGCTCCAGCCGGAAGCTCACCGGGCCGAGCGTCTTCTCGAAGGGCGGCTCGCGCGTCCCGTCGACGAGCGCGATGCTCGCCTCGTCGACGGAGAGGCGCCCGAGGTAGAGCCCCCACCCGGAGCCCGGCGGCCGCCCGGCCGGCGCAGGGCCCGCCGCCGGCCGCTCGAGGAGGTCGGCGAAGGTCGGTTTCCCGTCCTTCCCGAGGGCCACGCGGAGGGCGGGGCGGTGCAGCCGCACCTCCGCGAGCCCGAGCTCGCGGTCGACGACCGACCAGGGGCGGAGCCTCAGGTACAGCTCGCTCCACCGGAGGAGCGGCGCCCCGTCCCGGTCCGCGACCTCGAGCCCCCGCACCGAGACCGAGAGCGCGAACGGGTTCGCCGCCACCTGCGCGATCGAGACCCGGCGCTGGAGCGCGGCGGAGAGCTCCTCGACGAGCGACCGCCGGAGGAGCGGCGGGGCGACGAGGAAGCCGAGCGCCGCGTAGACCGCGACGGCGGCGGCGAGGACCGCGAGACGGCGCCGCCAGGGG
>DATBLK010000362.1:0-3013 GCA_036555405.1 Anaeromyxobacteraceae bacterium | reverse complement strand
TGCTTCATCGGCGGCGCGCACCACCACGACTACTACCCGCCGCGCGAGCAGCACTGGCGCTGGCGCCCCCGCTACGGCTACGTCTACGACGGGCCCTACCGGCACAACCGCCGCCCGCCGCCGAGCTACTGGCCCCGGCCGCACCCGGTGCCCCACTACCGGCCGCCGGCCGCGGTGCCGGCGCCGGCGCACCCCGTCCCCAGGCCGGACCGCCCCAAGCCCTCGCCCTTCGGCGCCCCCCAGGCCGCCCCGGCGCCGCACGCGCCGGCGCAGCACGCTCCCGCCCCCGGGGCCGAGCGGCCGAAGCCCTCGCCCTTCACGGCTCCCCAGCCCGCCCCCGCTCCGGGCGCCCAGCCGTCGCATGCGCCGGGCGCCCAGCACGCTCCCGCCGCCGGACCCGGGGGCGACCGGCCGAAGCCCTCGCCCTTCGCGGCTCCCCAGCCCGCCCCCGCTCCCGGCGCCCAGCCGTCTCACGCGCCGGGCGCCCAGCAGGCCCCCGCCGCCGCGCCCGGGCATCGGCCGCAGCAGCCCCAGGCGGCCCCGAAGCCGTTCGGCGCCCCGAAGCAGCAGGCGCCCGCGGCGGCGCCCTCCGCGGCGCCGTCCTCGCGACCGGGGGCGCCGGCGGGCCAGGCGCCGCAGTTCAAGCCTGGCCAGAAGCCCGCACCCAAGGCGCCGCCGAAGAAGGACGACGACGAGAAGGGCAAGAAGTAGGGCGCCCTCGGCCCCGGACTCCCGGCGTTTCACTTCGCGTCACTCCTGGGCCGGGACCCTTCGCGTCACATCCGCCCCCCGCGGGTCGTCGCGCCGACGCCCGCGCGGGGGTAGCCTTTCCGGGTTTCGCGCCATCCCTTTTCCACGGAGGAAACCAGCATGCGCAGCGCCCTGAAGGCGTTCCTGGCTCTTTCCCTCGCAACCTCGCTCGCCGCCTGCAGCTCCGACGGCAACGGCGGCTCGACCACGCTCACCGTGAATCTGACCGGCACGGCCAGCTACTTCCCGGTCGCGGAGGCGGTCCTCGCGGGCGCCGGCGCGCCGTTGCCCGCCTTCGACCCCACCAAGTGGCAGATCGAGGTGCTCGACCCGCTGAAGGTGGTCCTCGGCGTCGGGACCGCCGCTTCCCGGGTGTGCAACCCGGCGGTGGCGCTGTCGCTGACCGGGGCCACCGGCGCCTGGACCTGCAACGGCATCGACGCCAAGGCCATCACGCTCGGCATCGTCGGGAACATGGTCGACAACAACGCGACCAAGCTCCAGACCGTGACCACGAGCACCGGGCTCAAGTCGCCCTTCTGCGTGGACGTCCCCTGCACCGGCGTCACCCAGGGCCAGACCTTCACCGCCGCGCCCGGGTTCATCATCCCCGACGCCTTCGCGACCATCCTGGCGCAGCTCATCCACGGCGCGGGCTCCGACTACGCCGACCTGGCGAACAGCGGCAAGGGCTACATCCTGGTGTGGGTCCTGGACACGACGGTGGCGACGCCGGTGGGCATCGCGGGCGCCACCCTCTCCGGCGTGCCGGGGACCCATACCGTGTCCTACCCCAACAGCACCTTCACCGGCCTCGGGGCCAGCACGGGCGCGACCGGCGTCGCGATCGTCGAGGGCTCTGCGACCGGTGCCACGCCCATCGTGCTGTCGGCCTCGGCGGCCGGGCTCCCGGCCTGCGGGGGCGGGGTGACCACGAACTGCATCGCCTCCCAGCCGGCCGGCATCGCCAACGGCTTCGCCTTCGTCCAGGTGCTCGAGAAGAACTAGCGGCGCGAAGCGGCTTGCCCGGCTCGTGGCGGGCGGACTACCGTCGCCCGCCATGAGCCCCATCCTCACGGCCGCCCTGCTCCTGGCAGCGGGCGGCTTCTTCGTCTGGACGATGCAGCGCCGGCTGCTGCCCCTCCGGGCGCTGCGGCGCGACGAGCGGCTCGACCGGCCGGGGGAACGGCTCCGGTCGCTGCTGCGCTTCGGCCTGGGGCAGAAGCGGCTCCTCGACCGCGAGGAGCTCCTCCCCGGGATCCTCCACGCGACGCTCTTCGCCGCCTTCCTGGTCCTGGCGCTCCGGACCGTCACCCTGTTCGGGATGGGCTTCTCCCCCGACTTCCACCTGCCCGGGCTCGCGCCCGGCACGGCCCTCGGCGACGGCTACCTGGTCCTGAAGGACGTCCTGGTGTGGGCGGCGCTCCTCGCCTCCCTGGGCTTCCTCTGGCGCCGCCTGGTGACGCGGCCGGAGCGGGTCACGCACTCCTGGGAGGGGACGCTCATCCTCGGCTTCATCGCCGCCCTGATGGTGAGCGAGATCGGCTTCGACCGGCTCGGGCCCGACCACCCCCTGGGCGCGGCCTGCTTCTGGATCCACCTCGCCGTCATCCTGGTCTTCGGCAACTTCCTTCCCTACGGGAAGCACTTCCACATCATCACCGCGCTCCCCAACGTGTACCTGCGCTCCCTGCCGCCCGCCTCGTCGGCCCTGCGCAAGCTCGACCTCGAGAGCGAGGGCGCGACCTTCGGCACCCGCAGCGTCGCCGACCTCTCCTGGAAGGAGGCGCTCGACGTCTACAGCTGCACCGAGTGCGGCCGCTGCCAGACCTTCTGCCCCACCCACGTCACCGGGAAGCCGCTCAGCCACAAGGAGGTGAACCGGAGCATCCGCCGCCACCTCGGCGAGCAGGCGGGCGCGCTCGTGGCCCTCTCGCGCGCCGCGGGCGAGGCCCGGGAGCAGGCGCGGGACGCCCTCCCGGCGCTCGCCGACGGCGTGGTGGCGCCGGACACCTTCTGGGCCTGCACCACCTGCGGCTGGTGCGAGACGGCCTGCCCGGTGTTCATCGAGAACATCCCGCGCCTCATCGACATGCGCCGCTTCAAGGTCCAGGTGGACGCCGAGTTCCCGCCGGAAATCCAGCGCGTCTTCGAGGGCATCGAGCGCCAGGGAAACCCGTGGGGCATCTCACAGGAGACGCGGGATGAGTGGGGCAAGGACCTGAGCATTCCTGTTTGGGAGCCGGGCGGCAAATACGAGTAC
>DATBLK010000350.1:0-9747 GCA_036555405.1 Anaeromyxobacteraceae bacterium | reverse complement strand
GACCCGCGGCTCGGCCGGCGGCCGATCCGGCCCGGGCGCGGCGGCGGGCGGCGCCGGGATGGCGAGCGCGGGCGGCGGCCGGGCCGGCGGCGGCGCGGCGCGCGCCTCGCGCGGACGCGGGGCGTCGATGAGCCCGTAGCCGACGGCGCGCTCGCGGCGGCCGGGCGCGGCGACCTCGGGCAGCTTCTCGAGCACCGGGCCGTGCTTGTCGGGCCGGGCCTTGGCGAGGAAGGCCTCCGCCTCGCGGGTACAGGCGTTCCGCACCCCGAGCTCGCGCGATTTCGCGAGCGCGATCTCCATCCCTTCGGCCGCCTTCCCCTGCGGCGCCTCGGCGGCGCCGGCGAGCTGGGAGCGGTACTCCCGCACCAGCTCCTTCTGGCCTCGGATCTCGCGCGGCACCGGGGCCTCGACGAGGGCGCGGGCGAAGCGGGCGTAGAGCGCCCCGATCCGGGTGAGGGCGCAGACGGCCGCCTCGGCCTGCTTGGTCTGCACCACCTCGCCGTAGCGGGCCTCGAGCTGGAGAAGCCTCTTCCCCTTCAGCTCGAGCTGCGACTTGAGGTACCGGGGCTTCACGTCCAGGGTGATCCGGTCCCAGGCGGCGAAGGCCGGCTCGACCTCGTCGAGCATGGCCGCGGCGACCACCGGCATGCCGCGCTCGCCGGCCTGGGCCGGGGTGAGCTTCCGCTGCCGGTGGAAGGCGAGCGCGGCGGCGCGCGCCTTGCGGGCGGCGTCGGCGTTCCCGGCGCGCTCCAGGGAGCGGGCGATGCGGGCCTGGACCGCGAGCCACTCCGCGGGGGCCTGGGCCCAGCGCTGCTGGTACTCCTGGAGCTGTCGGACCTCCTTGTCGCGGTTCCCGGCGCGGGCGTGGAGGTCGGCGATGGAGAGGAACACCCGCGGAGCCTCGGGGGCCTGGGGCCAGGTCTCGACGAACAGGGTCCGGTCGGCCTCGGCCCGGGCGGGCTGGGAGAGCCCCTCCCGCAGCACGCCGGCGTCGTGGAGGGCGTCCTGCGCCCGCGCCTCCTCGTAGGGCCCGGGGGCCGCGGCCGGAGGGGGCTCGGGGGCGGGCTTGCGGCCCCGGGCCGCGGCCCTGGCGGGGGCCTTCGCCGCCCGCGCCCTGGCCTGCTGCGCCCGCCAGCCCGCGAAGTACCGCTCGTAGGCCTCGGCCGCCTCCGCGAAGTCGCCCGCGGCCTCGTGGTCGCGGGCGTTCGCCAGGATCACCTTGGCGGCCAGCGGGTCGGACGGAAAGGCGCGCAGGAGCCGGTCGCGGACCTCGAGCGCCCGGGCCGGCTGCCCGGCGAGGGAGAGGTCCACCGAGGCGTTGTAGAGGGCGGTGGCGGCGAGCGCCGAGGCGGGCCACTCCTGGGCGAAGGAAAGGTAGGCCTCGGCGGCCTCGGCGTGGCGCCGCTCCTTCTCCAGCGGCTCGACGAGCTTGAAGGTGCTCTGCTCGATGACGCGGGCCAGGTCGGCGCGAAGCGGGGGGTGGGCGCGGAGCAGCGCCTCCTCCTGCCAGAAGCGCCGGGCCCAGTCGTTCATCGCCCTCCAGTCGCCCTGGAGGTTGGCGCAGTCCAGGACCAGGTTCGCGGCGTAGGCGGCGAGCTCGTGCTCCGGGCTCTCCAGGGCCACCCCGCTGAAGAGGCGCACCGCCTCGGGGAACTGGTTGTGCCGGTAGTAGACGTCGGCCGCCTTGTAGGCGACCTCGACCCGCTTGGCGCCGCGGGGCGTGAAGCGGAGGTACTGCAGGCAGGCGTCGACGAGCTGCTTGCGCTCCCGGGTGAGCGGCTGGGGCTTGCGGACGTCGCCGGCGGCGCGCCGCGGGCCCTCGGCGCGCTTGGCCACCACGTCGTAGGCGTGCACCGCCGCCTCGAGCGCGGCCGAGAAGTACTTGCCGGGCGCGGGCGGCTTCCGCGAGGCCTTCTCCGCGTCCTGGGCCGCCACCCGGGAGTACTCGTCGCCGGCCTCCTGCCAGCGCTCCTGCGCGAAGAGGAGCTCGGCGTGGAAGAAGCGCATGTCGTACGAGTGCGGCGCGGCCGGGAAGACCTCGAGGTAGGCGGCGTAGACCTGGGCCGCGTAGCCGGCCACCGGCTCGTCGCGCGTCTTGCGCCACTCCTGGTGGTAGTTCACCGCCAGGGTGCGGAGGACGTTCTCGGCCTCGGCCCGCGCCGCGGCCAGCCCCTTGGCCCCGGGCGCGTCCTTGCCGGCGCCGGCGGCCTCGAAGTCGCGGAGCATCTTCACGAAGCGCTGGGCCTGCTGCACCGTCAGGTCCTTGCGCCCCAGCCGGCCGGCGGCGGTCACGATGCGCGACTGGTAGAGGGGGGCCTGCGGCCCGAGGGGCTCGAGCTGGACGAGGTGGTGATAGACGAGCGCCGCCTCGCGGTCCTTCCCCTCCTCGAAGTAGAGCGCCGCCAGGGAGGCGAGCATCTCCTTCCACCCCGGGTCGCCGCCGACGCGCTTGAACTCCTCGGCCGCGGTCTGCGGCGAACCCACGTGGCTGTAGGTCCGGACGTAGTCCTTCCGCGCCTCGCGGACGAGCGCGATCTTCTTCTCCGGGGCCACGGTGGAGGTGGGAAGCTCCCCGAAGAGGATCACGGCGCGGAAGAGGTCCAGCGCCGCGGCCCAGGCGCCGAGGTTGTAGTGGACCCAGCCCTGCTTGTAGAGGGCGTAGCCGTAGACGCTGCTCTCGGTGCGGGCCGCGGCGCGCTTGTAGCTCTCGAGCGCCTTGCCCAGGTTCTCGTTGCGCGCCACCTTCTCCGCCTGGTCGAAGTAGTACTCGCCGTAGGCCATCCAGGCGTCGGGGACGAAGCGCGACTTCGGGAAGCGGCCGATGAGGGCCTTGTAGGCCTCCAGGGCCTCCTTGCGCCGCTGCTGGCGCCAGAGGTTCTCGCCGAGGAAGAAGACCACCTCGTCGAGGCGCGGGTAGTCGGGGAAGCGGCGGACCACCTCCTTGTAGAGGCGGATGGCCTCCTCCTGCTGGGCCTTCTGCCGCTCCTCGAGCTGGCGCTTCTCGGCGCGGGCGCGGCCGGCGGCGGCGCTGTCCCGCGTCCGGGCGATCTCGTCGTCCCTCCGGTTCGCCTCGAAGAAGAGGTACTGCGCCTCCTCCCAGTGGAGCTCGGCCAGGCGGAAGAGCCAGCCCGGCATCTCCTGGGGCGCGCCTCCGAGCCGGATGAGCTTGTCGAGGTCGCGCATCTCCTCCTGGCGCTTGGAGGAGACCTGGAGCTCCACCGCGTAGCGGAACTGCTCGAACTCCAGGCGCGGGCCGGCCGGGCCCTCGGCCCGCGGCACCTCGAGCTTCCCGGCCAGGGACGGGTCCGGCCCCGCGGTGCGCTTCGCGCCCAGCGCCGCCTCGGGCGGCTTCTTCTCCGCCGCGGCCGACGCCGCGGCGATGGCCGCGACCAGGACCGCTCCCGCGCTGCGCAGGGCCCGCACCCGCCCCCTCCTCACCGGCGCGCCCCGCCGACCGGCGCCGGGCCCTCCCGGCAGCCCTTCGTCAGCGTGTAGGCGTAGGTGCCGAGCTCGTCGCGCCAGAACTCCCCCTCGTACGGCCAGAAGATGTGCTCGTCGGAGACGGCGGCGGAGAAGCGGTAGGGCCGCGTCACCTCCGCCGTGCCGCCCGAGGCCAGCGCCGCCTCCAGCGCCTCGCGCTCCTTGCGCGACACCTCGATCTTGATGCGCAGCGACTGCTGCAGGAGGTCGCGCAGGGCGTCGCGCTCGTACTCGAGCTTCTGCCGCGCCCGGGCGCCGGCCTCGGCCGCGAGCCGCTTCCGCTCCGCGTCGAGCCGGGCCCCGAGGTCCCGCGCCAGCGCCGAGCCCCGGAAGGCGTCCCGAGTCCGCGGCAGCTTCACCTCGCGCTCCTCCTCGACCTCCCGGACGAGCGCCGCGAGCCTCTCGACGTTGCGGTCGGTCATGGCTGCGCGCAGCACCTTGCGGAGCGCCGGCTGGGTCGCGGCCGGCCCCCGCCGCAGGGCCTCGAGCCGCTCCCAGGCCGCCTCCGGCGGCCCGGACTGCCCCGCCAGCCTCTGGAGCTCCACCAGGACCGGCTCGTGGACGGCGCCGAACTCCTGGAGGATGCCGCGCGCCTCCGGGTAGCGGCAGTTCTCGTAGTAAATGATGGCCTTGAGGACATGGGACTCGGGGAAGTACTCGTCGGTGAAGTAGGGCGAGTGCAGGGTGACGAGGTTCCCGAGGGCCTTCTCGTGGTCGCCGATCCGGTAGTAGGCCCAGGAGGACTCCCACAGCCCCTCGAGCCAGCGCGGCCCGCCCCACGGCATCTTCTGGTAGTAGAAGATGGCGTAGCGGTTCTGCCGGTGCTCGTAGTGGAGGCGGGCGAGCTGCTCGAAGGCCAGCTCCCGGATCCGCGGGTCCAGGACCACGGCGCGGCGCGGGTTCGTGAGCCGCACCACCTCCTTGAAGGACTCGAGCGCCCCCTGGGCCTCGCCCTCGGCGTACTGCACCAGCCCCTGGATGAAGCGGGCGCGCGCCGGCAGGCTGCCGTCGGCCGCCGACACCGCCTCGACCTCGCCGCCGGGCGGCGGCGGCGCCGCCCCGGGCCGCACCCGTCCCGCGAGCCGGCGCGCCTCCTCGAAGGCCTTGTGCGCCTCTCCCCGCTGCCCGGCCTCGGAGAGGGCTGCGCCGCGCTCGTAGGCGTAGCGGGCGAGGAGCACGTGGAACTTGTCCTGGGTGCCCGGCGGCAGGGACTCGCCGGCGAAGCGCGCCACCCGCGAGAGGACGGCGGACTCGTTGGCCACGCGGCGCCCCAGGTAGAAGAGCCACTCCAGCGAGGTCGCGAAGAAGCGCGAGCCCTGGGAGCCCCGGGAGAGGACGTCGTCGAGGCGGGCCAGCGCCGCGTGGTGGAGGCCGTCGCGCGCCAGCGCCACCGCCAGGCGGAAGCGGGCCTCGTCGTGGACCTCGGCGAGCGACGCGTCGCGCAGGACGGCGTCGAAGGCCAGCGCCGCGGTCTCCCACTCGCCCGCGACCAGGAGGCGCTTGGCGCCCTCGAGCCGGGCCTTCCCTTCCCCGCTGCCGGCGACGTCGAGCCCGGGGAGCGCCGGCGCCGCCGGCCTGCGCTCGGCTGCCGGCGGGGCCTTCTTCCGCGGCTCGTCCTTCCTCTTCGGCTCCTCCTTCTTCTTCTCCTTCTTGTCGGGCTTCTCGGGCTCGGCCGAGAGGTCGATGCCGATCTGGGCGCGCGCCGGCGCCGCCGCCAGCAGCGCGGCGAGGAGCGGGAGGAGCGGTCGCGTCCGGGCCATGGCGGTCCTCGCTACGGCCCCCGGTTCCCCGGGGGCAGGAACACCGAGATCCCGAGGTCGAGGAGGAGCTGCTGCTGGAGCCGCTTCTCCCCGCCCACCGGGACCCGGTAGAGGACGTCCTTCACCTCGAGCCGCAGCGCGCCCCACTGGGCGAGGAAGATGCGGGCCCCGAGGCCGGCGTGGGCCCCGAAGGTGCTGGCGGTCCGCGGCGACACCGCCTCGCCCGGCGTCGCCGGCGCAGGCAGCACCTCGCGGTAGGAGATCCAGTCGGCGCCGAGGGACAGCGAGAGGTCGAAGTGGGCCACGGTCTCGGCGAGGACGGCCACCTTGGCGTAGACCGGCGCGAAGCCCAGCTCCGCGGCGGCTCGCGCCTTCACCTCGCCGGGCACGGCGGCGAGCTGCGCCGGGGTGGCCGCGGCGCAGGGCTGGTCCCGCGGGCAGACCTGCGTCGAGCCGGTGGCCGACGAGAACCCGGTCGCGTAGGAGCCTCCGACGAAGAGCCACTCGCGCACGTGCCAGGCGAGACCGCCGCCGACCAGCACCTTGGAGAAGAAGGCGTCGTTCAGCGACAGGCCCACGCCCGGCGTGACCTCGAGCCGTCCGGCCTTGCGGTAGAGCTGCCCGGACACCGGCGCGACCTTGCCCTCGAAGGCGTCGGCCTCGCTGGCGCGCCCCGGCGCGGGCGCGGCGGCCAGGGCCGCGAGGGCGAGCAGGGCGCGGCGAGCGGGGCGGGTCACGGGGCGGAGTACTCGAAGCCGAAGGGCCAGAAGACGCTCACCCCGGCGCCGGCGGCGAGCAGTCGTGTGGTGGTGCCGGGCGCGGTCCGCGCCGGGCGGTCCGGGTAGAGCGTGGCGGTGAAGCCCAGCTCGAGGGCCATCCAGTCGTAGGGGTAGAAGCGGATGCCGGCGCCCAGGTCGGCGGCGGGGTGCGGCCCCTCGCTCCGGGGCGCGAGGCTGGTGTCGCTCCAGACCACTCCGGCGCCGCCCAGGAGGAACACGTCGAAGTGCACGATCCGGCTCCCGAGCACCGAGGCCTTCCCGGCGACGGGCGAGAGCACCGCGTCGAGCATGAGCTGGCCGATGGGGCGCGACGAGAGGACCTGGCTCTGGAAGGCGACCTGTCCCTCGCGAACGTGGTCGGTGCGGAGCGTCCACCAGTAGGCGCCGCGCAGCGCCAGGGCGAAGCTCTCCTGGACGTTGTAGGCGAGGCGGCCGGAGACCCCCGCCTTCTGGTAGAAGGCGTCGTTCACCGACACCGGCAGCCCGGCGGTGATCTCGAGCCTGTGCCGCTTGAGGAAGCCGCGGCGCGGGACCGCCTTCACCCGGTCGCCGAGCGCCGCGTCGCGGTCGCCGGGCACGCCCAGCGCCGGCCCGAGCACGCCCTCGGCGGGCCCCGCCGGCGCGGGGCGCGGGGGCTCCCGCCGCGGCTCGGCCTTGCGCTCCTCGGGCTTCGCGGGCTCGCCGAGGTCGATGCCCGGCGCCGCCTGGCCCAGCGCCGCTGCCGGCGCTGCGATCAGGAGCGACACGAGTGCGCCTCCCGGAAGAGGCGAGATGTCCCGGCGCCGTCCCACGCGCAGGGCATGGTAGCCAACGGACCCAGGGCCGGCAAACCTGCGTCGGGCGCGCGGTGCGAGCGCCGCCCACACCTCGTGGCATCGCGTTCCTTGAACCGCCGCGCCGGGGGTGCTAACCGTGGGCTGAATGCGCGCCGTCCCGCTTGCCGCAGCCCTCGCGCTCTGCGCCGGCTGCCAGGACCCGGACGTGGGGCAGTCCTGCACCATGCGGCTCGCGGCGCTGGGCCAGCCCGTGACCGCCGACTGGCTCGAGACCGGGGCCGTCGCCTGCGCCAACCTGGTGTGCATGAAGTCCCCCGTTCCGGCATCGGGCTGGACGAAGCCCAACCCCTACTGCTCCAAGGCCTGCGTCTCGGACCACGACTGCTACCGCTCGGAGACGGGGCTCGCCTGCCGGCAGGTGGTGCTCGACCCCGACTTCCTCGCGGCGCTCGACGAGGACACGCGCCGCAAGTACCTCGGCGACATCGCCTTCTCGAGCTACTGCGCCATCCCCCTGCCGTGAGGCGCGGGCGAGCCGCGTTCCTGGCGGCCGGCCTGGCCGCCTGCCGGCCCCAGCAGGGTCCCGCCCCGCCGCCGGCGGCGCGCGCCCTCGTGGTCGTCGACTCGCCCTCGGGCCGCAGCACCGCCGTCGAGGCCGAGGTGGCGCGGCGGCCCGAGGAGCTGGAGCGCGGGCTCATGTTCCGGGAGGTCCTCGCCCCCGGCACGGGGATGCTGTTCGTCTTCCCCGACACCTCGGAGCACGTCTTCTGGATGAAGGACACGCCCGCCCCGCTCGACATGCTGTTCGTCGACGAGGGCGGGGTCGTCGTCGGCGTGGTGGAGCGGGCCGAGCCCTTCACGACCTCGCCCCGCACCGTGGGCCGGCCGAGCCGCTACGTGCTCGAGGTACCCGCCGGCTTCGCCTCGGCGCGGGGCATCCGCGCCGGCGACCGGGTCCGGATCGACTGGAGGGGGGGAGGCCGCTAACGCGAGTGCTTGAGGAGGTTCCGGGCCACCTCCGGGCCCAGGCTCTCGACCATGAGCTGCTCGACCAGGGACTCGAAGGCCTGGCGCTCCTCCTCGCTGCCCCAGGCGAACCGGATGCCCATGCCCTCGCCGCCGGCGTGGACCACCTCCCCCGCGATCTCGAACGGCTGCTCGCGGACCGGAACCGAGAGCTGGAAGCGGAAGCGCGTGCCCACCGGGAGGGCGCGGTTGGTCTTGATGAAGGTGCCGCCCTTGGAGATGTTCTTCGTGTAGTCGGCGAAGAAGCTGTTCAGCCTGCGGTAGTCGACCCGGAGCTCGATGGGCGCCCTCGGGTGTTCCCGGTTCTCCGCCATCGCCCGCCGATGTTACTCCTCCACCCGGAGGCGTAGCCACGTGCACCCCTTCACGGGCATCCCGGCCCGGGTGGCCGACCTCGCGCGCTCGCGAGGGGTCCGCGCCGCCATGGGAGGGTCCGCGGCGACCGGGCTCGCCGCGGGTGCGCTTCCGCTCCTCGAGATCCCCGGCTGGGAGCTCGGGGAGGTGTCCGCGCTGCTGGGAGTGGCGGCGGGAGTGGCCCTGGGCGTGGCCGCCGCGCGCCGCGAGCCCGGGGGAGACCCTTCGCCGGCGCGCGCGGCGGTGGCTGCGGGCGCGGCGGCCGCAGCCGGCGTCGGGCTCCTCTTCCTCGCCGCGGCGCTCCGGGCCGCGGTGACGACGCCGTGCCGCGCCGCGGTCCAGGCCGACCTCTTCTTCCTCACCGCCCTGCCCTCGGCGCTCCTGGGCGCCGCGCTCGGCGCCGCCGCGGCGACCGCCGCACGGGGCCGGCGCCTCCCCGCCGCGCTCCTGGCCGCGGGCGCGGCGCTGGCCTCGCTCGCGCTCACCCTGTGGCGCGGCTACCGCGGGCCGTCGGCGGCGCTCCGGGACCACCTCCTCGGGGTCTGGCCGGGCCCGGTCTACGACGAGGCGCTGGCCGCGGACGGGAGCCTGGTCCTCTTCCGGCTCGGGACGCTCGCCTGGGCGGCCGGGCTCGCCGCCGCGGCAGAGGCGCTGGCGCGGCGACGCGCCGGCCGTCCGGCGCGCGGCGCCGCGGCGCTGGCAGCGCTCGGCGCCGCCGGGGCGCTCGCGGCCGGCGCCGCCGGCGGCGACCTCCCGTCCCGGGGCGCGGTCGCGCGCGCCCTCGGCGGCCTCGCCGAGGGTCGCCGCTGCGCCGTTCACCACCCGCGGGAGAAGGCGGGGGGCGAGGCCGAGCGGCTCCTGCGCGACTGCGAGTTCGCCGCCGCGGAGGTGGCGCGCGCCCTGGAGCTGCGGAACCCGCCGCGGGCCCGCGTCTTCGTCTACCGGAGCCCGGACGAGAAGCGACGGCTGGTGGGCGCCGGCCGCACCAGCTTCACCAAGCCCTGGCTCGCCGAGATCCACGTGAACGACGAGCCCTCGCCGCGGCCGGTGCTGCGGCACGAGCTCGTCCACGCGCTCGCCTCGGCGCTCGCCCCCGGGCCGCTCCGGGTCCCGGCCCGCGGCCTGGTGCTGGTGCGGGCCGGGCTGGTGGAGGGGCTCGCCGCCGGGCTCGAGCCTCCGTCGGGGCCGTTCACCCAGCACCAGTGGGCGCGGGCGATGCGCGACCTCGGGCTCCTCCCTCCGCCCGCGGCCTTCCTGGGCGAGGCCCGCTTCCTGGCCGCGGCGCCGGCGCGAGCCTACGCGGCCGCGGGGAGCTTCGTCCGCTTCCTCCTCGAGACCCGCGGTCCGTCGGCGGTGGCGCGGCTCTACGCCAGCGGCGACCTCGAGGGCGCGGTGGGCCTCGACCTCGCCGCCGCGGCCCGGGCCTGGTCGGGGTTCCTCGACGGCGTCGAGTCGGCGCCCGGGCTCGCGGCCGCCGCCGAGCTCCGGTTCCGCGAGCCGCCCCTGCACCGGCGGACCTGCGGAAGGGAGCAGGCGCTCCTCGCGGCGAGGGCCGGCGAGGCGGCGCGGCGC
>DATBLK010000340.1:0-6308 GCA_036555405.1 Anaeromyxobacteraceae bacterium | reverse complement strand
CGAGATCGACGCGGTGGCGGTGGCGTGGGGGTGAGCGCGAGGGGAGCGGAATCCACCCCTCACCCCCGAGTGAAGACGTGTCCGGCGAGTCGCCCCGGCCGACATCACCGCCAGGTCGGCGGCCAGCCACTCGGTGGTGGTCTCGCCGATGACCGAGACCCGGTCGCCCTTCTTCACGCCCAGGGCCGCGAGGCCGTCGGCGATGTCGCGGACGCGGCGGCCGAGGTCGGACCAGGTCGTATCCACCCAGCGGCCCTCGCGCTTCTGGCGCGTCGCCGCCCGGTCGGGCAGGCGGGCCGCGGTTGCCTCGAACATCTCCACCAGGTTGCGCGCCGCGCTCGTTCCCCGTGCCATGGACCCCTCCCCTAGCGCATCTGCGCCAGGATCTCTTTCGCCCGCGCCAGCATCCGCCGCTCCTCCGGCGGGTCGTAGGCGCCCACCGGCTGGGCCACCGCCGCCTCCAGGAGGGCGCGCGCCTCCCGCGGGTGGTCCTCCTTGAGGAAGAGCTCCGCCAGGTAGACGCGCGACCGCTGGTTCATCGGATTGAATCTCAGCGACCGGCGCAGGGCCCGCTCGCTCGCCTCGGCGTCGTACTTGGGCCAGGGGAGCTCGTACCAGAAGCGCCCCCAGGAGACGAAGACCGCGCCGCCGTCGAAGGCCGGGTCGATGGCCTCCGCCTTCGCCAGCCGCTCCTTGAACTTCGGCTCGAGCCCCTGCATCAGCGCCCGCAGGATGCCCATGCCGAGCGAGTAGTTCCCGATGCAGACCGCTCCGTAGAACCACCCCCGGACGTCGGCCGGGCGCGCCGCCGCCACCCGGTCGGCGATCTCCCAGCAGTCCTTCCCGAGCCGGCTCTTCTCCTCCCGGGCGATGGCGAGGTCGTCGGAGATCCAGAAGAGGAGCCGGGCGCGGCGCCAGGCGACGCCGGGGTCGCCCGGCGCGGCGCCCTCCGCCTCGTCGAGCGCCGTCCGGATGGCCTCGAGCTTCCCGGGCTGGTCGCGCTCGGGCCAGGCGGCGTCGGCGCGCGCCAGAGCGTCCTCGAGCGGGCCGGCGCGGGCAGCCCCGGCCGCAGCCAGGAGGACGGCGACGGCGGCCATGGGACCTTTCGTGAACGCGGGCGCCACGGTGCCCCGTTCCTACACGCTCGCCGGGCGCCGCGCCAGGGACTCCAGACGGGGCGCGGGCGGGGCGCCGCCCGGCTACCCTGCGCAGAGCAGGCGGATCTGGACGACGTCCCCGGGCGCGAGCAGGCACGCCCCCTGGAAGGTGAGCGTGGCCGGTTGCCCCCCCTGGGGCGGGACGTAGACCGCCTCCGCGCCCGGGTCGCCGGCCAGGCCGACGGCGCAGCCGGCGGTGGTCTGGTCGGCCCGCACGACGCTGACTTGAAGGAGCCGCCAGTCGGGCGGCGTCCCGCCGAGCGGCAGCGTCTGGCCGGGGTCGAGGAGGGAGGCGATGGCCGCGAAGACGGCGGCGAAGTCGGGGGCGCAGACGTCCGCGACCTGACCCGCGGCGCCGAAGGCGCCGGCGAACGTGAAGAAGCGGTACCCGGGGTAGCCCCCGCTGTTGCACTCGATGCCCGGCCCGGGCGGGCTTCGCTCCTGGCCCACGACCGCGGCGACGAGCGCCGGCCGGACCTCGCCCGCCACCGGCCCGCGCAGGAGGTCGACGTAGTCCTGCACCGGCGTGAGGAGCGCCTGCTCGGCGGCGCTGTGGCAGGCGTCCTGGCCCGGCGCGTAGATGACCTGCGGCGGCCCTTCCTCGGAGCAGTCGTCCTCGTCGCCCACGATGATCACGGCGAGGCGCGCACCCGGCCGGAGGAAGCCGGCATTGCTCCCGTCGGCGATGCGGTCGGTGAACGCGAGGCGCATGGCGCGGAGCGCCTGCTCCTTGGCCGCGCCGCCGGTGCCCACCCGGACGTTCTGGACGAAGTCGTCGACCAGCGTCGGCGATCCGGCGTCGAGGATCCGCGGGCGGCCCGCGGCCGCGACCAGCGCGCCCGCCGGGTACGGGGCGCCGTCGTACGGCGCACCGGCCGGGTAGGTCGTCCGCAGGTCGTAGGCCGTGCACTCGGCGCCCGCGTACGTCCGGCAGACGGGCCAGTCCACCGAGGTGCTGGTGACCCCGATGCGGAAGTCGTTCCCCACCGGCGCCGCCGCCAGCGCGTCGATGAACCCCTGGAAGGCCGTTCCCAGCTCGGTCTGCTCGCGCGACATCGAGCCCGAGTCGTCCACCACGAAGAGGATGTCGGTCTGGACGCGCCCGGGGACGAGGGCGCCCTGGGTGCAGTCGGTGACGGCGCCGGGGGGGACGTCGTCGCAGCCGCCGCAGCCGGCCAGGGCGGCCAGCGCCGCCAGCGCCGCGGTGCGCGTCACGGGCCGCACAGGCATGTCCCCCGCGACTGCCCCGGCGCCACGTCGCAGTGCCAGTCGGAGGCCGAGCCGCCGAGCGCCGCCAGGCAGTCGGCGTCGACGGCGCAGCCGTCCGCGGGCACGCGCCCCAGGTACTCGGCCACGTAGGTCTGGCCCGGGTTCGCCTCGCAGCCTCCCTTCTGGATCGCGACGCAGGCGCTGGGCGTCGAGCCGGGGGGCGTGCCGGGGGTGGGGGTGCCGTCGGCGCAGTCGGCGAACCACCACTCCTGTGCCGAGGAGGGGCCGGCGCAGACCTTCGCGGTCTTGCCGTCCAGCCCGACGATGCGCAGGCGGGCCACCTCGCCGGCGGCCGGCTGCGTCGGGAGCGTCAGGCTCTCGGGCGGCTTCACCAGGTCGGCGATCTGCTGCAGGGTGGTGGCGAAGCTGGCGTCGCAGATGGAGGCCTCCACCACCGAGGCTCCCTGGCCGCGGAGCGCGGCCGCCAGCGCCTGGAAGCGCGTTCCCGGGCCTTGCCCGGCGCATCCTGCGCCGCAGCTGCAGGCCCCGGGGACGAAGCCCGAGGCGCCCTGCGCCCCCGGGTAGATGAAGGCCGCGCCCAGGGGGCGCCCCAGCCCCTGGAGGAAGGTGGCGTAGTCGGCGACCGGGACGAGCACCTGCTGGGCCGCTGGCTTCAGCTGCTCGGTGGTACAGCTGTCGCCGCCGGGCGTCCCGCTCAGCATGATCGACAGCAGCGGGTCCTTGGGGTTCGAGCAGTCGTCCTCGTTCCCGAGCCAGACCACGACGAGCTTGGCACCCTCGTGCGGCCAGTCCGCCGGGAGCACGTCGGCCGGCTGCGACAGGCCGTCCTGCCGGAGCGCCTTCTTCACGGCCAGGCGCGAGGCCTCGAAGTGCTGCTCCTCGTTGGATCCGCAGGAGCCGACGGCGACGTTCTCGCGGAACTGCCGGTAGAGCGCGGCCAGCGCCGGGTCGACGCCCGCGGTCGGGTTCCCGGACGCGTCCGTGGCCCAGGTGGACCAGTCGAGCGTCTTCGCGAAGTGGAGCACCTTGGGGTTGCCGACCCTGGCCACGAAGTCGCCCGCCGGGAAGGCGACGCCGTTGCCCGGCGCCAGCCCCTGCGAGCAGCCGGCGGTCCCCACGTCGAAGAACTCGTCGACGAGGTCGCCGCAGGGGTTCCCCGGGGTGGTGCAGGCGTAGGAGTACGGCGGGGGAATGGTGGGGTTGGTGATGTTGCAGGCGAGCGGCGTTCCCCCGCAGCTCGCCCCCGAGTTGCGGGAGACGAACACCGACGAGCTGGTCACCGCCACGTGGAACTCGAGCGCCTCGAGGCCCCGGGCCTTCCGGTCCGCCTGGGTGGCGGCGAGCTGGGCCACGAAGGCCTTGAAGTTGTCGGCCAGGTTCTGCTGCATCGGGTCCATCGACGCCGAGTCGTCGATGACGAAGAGGATGTCCGCGACCGTGACCGAGGAGAGCGTGAGCCGCACCTGGCCGGGCTGGATGGTGCAGCGCCCGACCGGGTTGAAGCGGTAGTCCTGGCAGGCGAGGAGTGCGGCCAGGGGCGCGAGGATGGCGGCGCGTCGCGACATCCCCGGGATGATACCCCAGCGCGGCGGGACCGGAAGCCGGCGTCGGGGCGCGAGGGCGTCGAGGTGGGCGTTACTCCCACTCGATCGTGGCGGGCGGCTTCGACGACACGTCGTAGACCACGCGGTTGATGCCCCGGACCTCGTTGATGATCCGCGAGGAGAGCCCCGCCAGGAGATCGTGGGGGAGCCGCGCCCAGTCGCCGGTCATGCCGTCCGTCGACTCCACGGCGCGGACGGCGCAGGTGTACTCGTAGGTCCGCTCGTCGCCCATGACTCCCACCGAGCGCACCGGCAGGAGCACGGCGAAGGACTGCCAGAGCGTGTCGTGGAGGCCGGCCCTCCGGATCTCCTCCTGGACGATGGCGTCGGCCCGGCGCAGCACCGCCAGCCGCTCCTCGGTGACCTCGCCGAGGACCCGGATGGCCAGGCCGGGGCCGGGGAAGGGCTGGCGCCGCACGATCTCCGGCGGAAGCCCGAGCTCGGCGCCGAGGCGGCGCACCTCGTCCTTGAAGAGCTCCCGGAGCGGCTCCACCAGGCCGAGCTTCATCACCTCGGGGAGGCCGCCCACGTTGTGGTGGCTCTTGATGGTGGCGGACGGCCCCCTGAAGGAAACCGACTCGATGACGTCCGGGTAGAGCGTTCCCTGGACCAGGAACCGGGCCCGGCTCCCCTGGGCCGCGAGCCGCTCCACCTCCTCCTCGAAGACGGCGATGAACTCCCGGCCGATGATCTTGCGCTTGGCCTCCGGGTCGGAGACCCCGGCGAGCCGGGCCAGGAAGCGGGCCCGGGCGTCGGCGGTGACGAGCGGCAGGTGGAAGGTGCGCCCGAACACCTCCTCCACCTGCTCCCGCTCGCCGGCGCGCAGCAGGCCGTTGTCCACGAAGATGCAGCGCAGCCGGTCGCCCAGGGCCCGGTGCACCAGGAGCGCCGCCACCGCCGAGTCCACGCCGCCGGAGAGAGCGCAGATGGCGTGGCCGTCCCGCACCTGGTCGCGGATCCGCTCCACCGCCTCCCCGGCATAGCCCCGCATCGACCAGGAGCCGGAGCAGCCGCAGATCCCGAGCGCGAAGTTGCGCAGGATGTCCTTCCCGCGCGGCGTGTGGACCACCTCGGGGTGGAACTGCACCCCGAAGATGCGTCGGGCGCGGCTCTCGACCGCCGCGAAGGGGGCCGAGGGGGTCGAGGCCACCGGCTCGAAGCCCGGCGGCAGCGCCTCCACCCGGTCGCCGTGGCTCATCCAGACGTCGAGCCGCTCCGGCAGCCCCTGGAAGAGCGGCGATCCGGTCCGGGCCTCGATCGCCGCCGGGCCGTACTCGCGGTGGGCGGACCGGTCGACGTGCCCGCCCAGCTCGTGGGCGATGAGCTGGAGGCCGTAGCAGATGCCGAGGACCGGGACCCCGAGGGCCCAGACCGCGGGGTCGACGCGCGGGCTCCCCTCGGCGAGGACGCTCGCCGGGCCCCCGGAGAGCACCACGCCCCGCGGGCGCCAGGCTCGCATCGCCTCGGCGCCCATGGTGCAGGCGTGGATCTCGCAGTAGACGCCGAGCTCCCGGAGCCGCCGGGCGATGAGCTGCGTGTACTGGGAGCCGAAGTCGAGGACCAGGAGGCGCTCGGCGTGGATGTCCACCGCCTAGCTCCCCACCCGGTAGTTCGGCGCCTCCTGGGTGATGATGACGTCGTGCACGTGGCTCTCGCGCAGGCCCGCCTGGGTGATGCGGATGAAGCGGGGCCTGGTGCGAAGCTCGGCGACGTTGCGGCAGCCGAGGTAGCCCATGCCGGAGCGCAGGCCGCCCACCAGCTGGAGGACGTTCATGGCCACCGTTCCCTTGTAGGGGACGCGCCCCTCGATGCCCTCGGGAACGAGCTTCCCGGCCTCGCTCACGTCGTCCTGGAAGTAGCGGTCCTTCGAGCCCTCCTCCATGGCGCCGAGCGAGCCCATGCCCCGGTAGGTCTTGTAGCTCCGGCCCTGGTAGAGGATCACCTCGCCGGGCGCCTCCTCGGTGCCGGCCAGCAGCGACCCGATCATCACGCTGGCGGCGCCGGCGGCGAGCGCCTTCACCAGGTCGCCCGAGTACTTCACGCCGCCGTCCGAGATCACCGGGATGCCGTGGCGCTCGGCGGCGCGGGCGCACTCGTCCACCGCCGTGATCTGCGGCACGCCCACGCCGGCGATGATGCGCGTCGTGCAGATCGAGCCGGGCCCGATGCCGACCTTGACGCCGTCGGCGCCCGCGTCGACGAGGGACTTCGCGCCCTCCGCGGTGGCGACGTTCCCGCCGACCACGTCGACGTCGGGGAGGTTCTTCTTCACCCACTCGACCATGCGGAGGACGTTGCCCGAGTGGCCGTGGGCGCT
>DATBLK010000296.1:0-15172 GCA_036555405.1 Anaeromyxobacteraceae bacterium | reverse complement strand
GGCCCGCGCATCCTCGGCACCCGTAGCCGCGCCGACCTCGAGGGGATCGTCGAGCGCAGCCTGCGCGCGGCCGCGCTCTGGGACGAGGTGAGCGACCGGCTCGGCGACTCCGCCCTCGGTCTGTCCGGCGGCCAGCAGCAGCGCCTCAGCATCGCGCGAGCCATCGCGGTCGATCCCGAGGTCATCCTCATGGACGAGCCGTGCTCGGCCCTCGACCCCATCGCCACCGCCAAGATCGAGGAGCTCATCGCCGAGCTCACCGACGCCTACACCATCGCCATGGTCACCCACAACATGCAGCAGGCGGCGCGAGTCTCCCAGATGACCGGCTTCTTCTACCTGGGGCGGCTCATCGAGTTCGACAGGACCGAGACCATCTTCACGAACCCGAGGGTGCAGCAGACGGAAGAGTACATCACCGGGCGATTCGGGTAGGCCGGGGACGCCCCCGCCGGCGCGCCGGCGGGACCAGAGGGCGCATGTCCAAGAACCACACCGCCAGGGTGTACGACCAGGAGCTGAAGGACCTGCGGGAGCGGCTGCTCGCCATGGGGGGCCGCGTCGAGTCGCAGCTCGCCGGCGCCGTCCGGGCGGTCGCGGAGCGCGACGCCGACCTGGCCATGCGAGTGAAGCGCGCCGACGCCGACGTGAACCGCATCGAGGTGGAGATCGACGACGCCTGCCGCCACATCCTGGCGCTCCGCCAGCCGGCGGCGAGCGACCTCCGCTTCATCGCCACTGCCCTGAAGATCGTCGTCGACCTCGAGCGCATGGGCGATCTGACGGTGAACATCGCCGAGCGGGCCATCGACCTGGCCCAGGCGCCGCCGCTGCCGCCGCTCCACGACCTGGAGACCCTGGCCGGGCTCGCCGAGTCGCAGCTCCGCAAGGCGCTGGACGCCCTGGTGCGAGCCGACGTCGACCGGGCCCGGGAGGTCATCGAGGGCGACGGGCTCCTCGACGCGCTGTACCTCAAGATCTTCAACGAGCTCCTGCAGCTCATGATGGAGGACTCCCGCGCCATCCGCCGGGCGACGGCCCTGATGTTCGCGGCCAAGCACCTCGAGCGCTTCGGCGACCACTGCATCAACCTCGCCGAGATGGTGGTCTACATGGTGCAGGGAACCGACGTGCGACACCCGAGGAGCCGCGGCCTGGCCCCCCGGTGACCCCCGTTCGTCGCCATGACTTCGGCGCAGGCGTCACAGGTCGTAGGCGAGAAGCCGGCAGGCCCGCCCGCCGCTCCGGGTCTCGAGCGACCGGGCCGGCGCGATCCCCAGGTGGCTCTCGAGCCCCCGGTCGGGCGCGACCGCGACGAGCCGCCACCCGGCGAGCCGGGAGAGGAGCGCCGCCAGCGCCTTCCAGGCCTCCGCCGGGTCGCCGCCGAGCCGGCCGCCCCAGGGAGGGTTCACGGCGCAGAGCCCCTTGCCCGGCGGAGGCTGCAGCGCCGCGGCATCGCCCCGCTCGATCCGCACCCAGGCCGCGACGCCGGCCGCCTCGGCGTTCTTCTTCGCCAGCCGCGCCGCGCCGCCGTTCGCGTCGGAGGCGTGGATGGCGCAGGGCGGCGGCCGCTCGGCGGCGGCGAGCCGAGCCCGCACCGCGGCGGTGCGGGGCGGGTCGTGCCCGGGCCAGTCCTCGAAGGCGAAGCGCCGGTCGCGCCCGGGGGCGCGGCGCGCCGCCAGCAGCGCCGCCTCGATGGCCAGGGTCCCCGACCCGCACATGGGGTCGAGGAAGGGGCCCTCGCCGCGCCAGCCGGCGAAGGCGAGCATGGCGGCGGCCAGGGTCTCGCGCAGCGGCGCGGGCCCCACCCGGGCGCGCCAGCCGCGCCGGTAGAGCGGGCCGCCGGCGGCGTCCGCGGAGAGCGTCGTCTCGCCGCCTCCCCGCCGGGCGACCAGCTCCACCCCGGGTCCCAGGCGCCGCCGCGCCTCGGCCTGCGCCGCCGCCAGGCCGCTCGCCGGGCCGGCGTGGAGGCGCAGCGACACGGCGTCGGCGAGGCGCGACCCGATGCAGGCCAGCGCCACGGCGTCCTCGCCCCCGGCCTCGGCGCCCCCGGGCACGGCCCGGGCCTCGAGCCCCAGCGCACCCAGCTCGGCGGCGAGGAGCGGCTCCAGCCCCGGCGCGCAGGCGGCGAAGAGGCGCTCCCGGGCCATCGCCCCTCGTACCCCGTTCGTGGCCTCTCTGCCAGCGGTTCCCCTCGCCAACCGCCCGCTTTTCGGCTAAAGGAAGCGCCTTCCGGTGGGTCCCCGTGATCGCGGTCCAGAACCTCAGCAAGGCCTTCGGGCCGAAGAAGCTCTTCGAGGACGTCGACGTCGCCTTCCAGCCGGGGCGGCGCTACGGCCTGACCGGGCCGAACGGCGCCGGGAAGTCCACCCTCATGCGCATCCTCGCCGGCGAGGAGGAGGCCGACACCGGCTCGGTGCAGCGGCCCCGGAAGCTCGGCGTCCTGCACCAGGATCACTACCAGTACGAGGCCACCCGCATCCTCGACGTCGTGCTCCGGGGCAACGCGCCGCTGTGGAAGGCGCTGGAGGAGAAGCACGAGCTCCTGGCGCGCCCCGACCTGGGAGAGGCCGAGGGCCACCGGCTCGCCGAGCTCGAGGCCGTCATCGCCGAGGAGGACGGCTACTCCGCGGAGTCGGACGCCGGCGAGCTCCTCGAGGGCCTGGGGATCGAGACCCGGCTCCACGACGAGCCCATGAAGGCGCTGCCCGGCGGTCTGAAGCTCCGCGTGCTCCTGGCCCAGGCGCTCTTCGGCAAGCCGGACGGGCTGCTCCTCGACGAGCCCACCAACAACCTCGACATCGACTCCATCCGCTGGCTCGAGCTCTTCCTCCACGAGTACCAGGGGGTGCTGGTCGCCATCAGCCACGACCGCCACTTCCTCAACGCCATCTGCACCCACATCGCAGACATCGACTACGAGACCATCATCACCTACACCGGCGGCTACGACGACATGGTGCGACAGAAGGGCCAGGTCCGCGCCCGCGTCGAGGCCACCAACGCCGAGAAGCAGAAGAAGGTCGCCGCGCTCCAGGAGTTCGTGGCCCGCTTCTCGGCCGGCACCCGCGCCAGCCAGGTCCAGAGCCGCATCCGCCAGATGCAGAAGCTCCGGCTCGACGACCTCAAGCGCTCCAACATCCAGGCCCCCTTCATCAAGTTCGAGCTCGCCAGGCAGAGCGGCCGGCAGACGCTGGAGGTGAAGGACCTCGAGAAGCGCTTCGGCGACCTCCGGGTGATCAGGCCCTTCTCGGCCCTGGTGACGCGCGGCGAGAAGATCGCCGTCGTCGGCAGGGCCGGCGCCGGGAAGTCGACGCTGGTGAGGATGCTGGTCGGCGACCTCCGCCCCGACGCCGGCAGCGTGCGGCTCGGCCACCAGGCGCAGGTCGGCTACCTTCCGCAGGACCACGCCGGCGTCATCGCCAGGGGGACGACCGCCTTCGGCTGGCTGCGCGGGATGGAGGACCAGCTCGGGAACGAGGAGATCTCCGGCCTCCTCGGGCGCATGCTCTTCTCCGGCGAGGAGCGGATGAAGCCCACCGACACCCTCTCCGGAGGCGAGACGGTGCGGCTCCTCCTCGCCAAGCTCATGCTCTTCAAGGACAACCTGCTGGTCCTCGACGAGCCCACCAACCACCTCGACCTGCAGGCCATCGCCGCGCTCGGCGAGGGGCTGGCGCGCTACGAGGGGACCGCGATCTTCGTCACCCACGACCAGCAGCTCGTCACCGAGGTCGCGACCCGGGTCTGGGTGCTTCGCGCCGGGGAGCCGGTGCTCGACTTTCCCGGAACCTACGCCGAGCTCCTGGAGAAGCACCCCGAGCTCGAGGTGCACCGGAGGTAGCCGTGCGCCGCCAGGCGAAGGGCGACGCCGTCCGGCGGGAGCTCCTCCCCGGCGAGTCGCCGGCGCTGCTCCGGGAGCTGCACCTCCTCACCCGAGGCGGCGACCTCAACGCCGACGCCCTGCGCAAGCTCAAGCAGGTGAACCACCTCGTGGGCCTGCTCGCCCCCGCGGTCGAGGACGTCCTCTCCCGCTTCGGCGCCCCGGTGATGGTCGACGCCGGGGCCGGGAAGAGCTACCTCGGGTTCATCCTCCACGAGCTCTTCCTGAAGCCCGCGGGGAAGGGGACCATCCTCTCCGTCGAGGCCCGGCCCGAGCTGGCCCGCGCCGCCGAGGAGAGGGCGGCTCGGCTCGGCTGCGCCCGGATGCGCTTCCAGGCCGCCGACCTCCTCGAGGCCGACCTCCCGGCGCGCATCCACCTCGTCACCGCGCTCCACGCCTGCGACACCGCCACCGACGACGCCCTCTTCCTCGCCGTCCGCGGGGGCGCCGACCACGTGGCGGTGGTCCCGTGCTGCCAGGCCGAGGTGGCGCGGCAGCTGGAGCGGGCCGGGGGCGATGGGCCGCTGGCGGCGCTCCACGAGCACCCCTGGCACCGGCGCGAGTTCGGGTCGCACCTCACCAACGTGGCCCGGGCGCTGGCGCTCGAGGCCCAGGGCTACCGGGTCACCGTCACCGAGCTCACCGGCTGGGAGCACTCGCTGAAGAACGAGCTCATCCTGGGGCGGAAGGTCCGCGGCCGATCGGCGGCGGCGCAGGACCGCCTCGACGCGCTCCTGGCCGCCGCGGGCGTGCGCCCGCGCCTGGTCCGGCTCCTCGCAGGCGGGCGGTGACGGCGGTTGTCAGCCGGTGGCTTTCCGCTTATTCCTGGCTGCCGTGCCTCCACGAGCCCGCGCCGGAATCGCCCTCGCGCCCCTGCTCCTCCTCGCCCCCGCCTGCCGGGGGCGGGACGCTCCGCCGCCCCGCCCGCCGCCGGCGGTGACCACCGCCCGGCCGCTGGTCCGGGACGTGGCGGTGGAGATCCGCGCGCCGGTGGACCTCCGGCCGCTCTCCCAGGCCGACGTCGGCTCGAAGACCCTCGGCTACCTCGACGCCGTCCTCGTCGACCGCGGCGACACGGTCCGCAGGGGGCAGCTCCTCGCCCTGGTCCGGCCCTCCGACCTCCCCGACCAGCTCCAGGCGGCGCGCGTCGCCTTCGAGCTCGCGAAGGCGAACCGGGACCGGGCCGAGAAGCTCGCGCCCACCGGCGTGGTCTCGCAGCAGGAGCTCCAGGCGGCGGAGGCGGCGCTCGCCGCGACGAGCGCCCAGGTGGCGGCGCTGGGCACGCGCCTCGGCGAGACCCGCATCACCTCGCCCATGGACGGCCGGGTCTCGGTGCGGCGGCTCGACCCCGGCGCGCTCGTCGGCCCTTCCTCGGGGTCGAGCTCCATCCTCGCCGTCGAGCGCAGCGACGTCCTCCGCGCCTTCGTCCCGGTGAACGAGCGCGACGTCGCCGGCCTGCGCGTCGGCCTGGACGCCCACGTCGAGCTCGACGCCTTTCCGGACCGGAAGTACCAGGGCAGGGTGGTGCGCATCTCGCCGGGCTTCGATCCGGTGACGCGGACGCTGGACGCCGAGGTCCACATCCGGAACCCGGGCGAGCTCCGCAGCGGGATGTACGGCCGGGTCGCCGTGGTCACCGCGGTCCACCCGGGCGCCCTGGTCGTGCCCGCCGGGGCGGTCCAGCTCTCGGGCGACCGCTACTGGTGCTTCGTGGTGCGCGGCGACCGGGCGGCGCGCGTCGAGGTCAAGGTGGGCGTCGACGGCGGCGACTGGCTGGAGATCGCGAGCGGCCTCTCGGCCGGGGACGAGGTCGTCACCGCCGGCATGGACGTCCTCTCCGACGGCGCCGCGGTGCGGGCCCGGCCCGGTGTGAGCCCCTACACCGGGGCCACCGCCGGGGACGGCAAGGCCGCCAGGTGAGGTGCTGACGTCATGTGGCTCACGCGCCTGGCGCTGAAGAACCCGATCTTCATCCTGATGATGTCGCTGGCGGTGCTCGCCCTGGGATGGGTGTCGCTCACCCGGCTCAGCGTCGACCTCTTCCCCAGCATCGACATCCCCACCGTCCAGGTGGCGACCTTCTACACCGGAGCCGGACCGGTCGACGTCGAGAAGTCCATCACCGTGCCCATCGAGCGCGCGGTCTCGGCGGCGCCGGGCGTCGACCGGGTGGAGAGCACCTCCAAGCAGGGCTTCTCGCGCGTCGTCGTCTGGTTCCAGTACGGCGTGAACCTCGACAACGCCCAGTTCGAGGTGCAGCAGCGGGTGGCGCAGATCCTGAACACCCTCCCCCCCGGCATCCAGCAGCCCTTCATCATCAAGTTCGACATCACCAACATCCCGGTGCTCTGGGTGTCGATGAGCGCCGAGGGGCTCGACGAGAAGCAGCTCTACGACCTCGGCTACAACGTCGTCGAGCCGCAGCTGGAGCGCATCAAGGGGGTGGCCAGCGCCGTCATCGGCGGGGGGAGGATCCGCGAGATCGAGGTGATGGTGAACGCCGACGCGCTCCGGGCGCGGGGGCTCGCCATCCTCGACGTGGTCCGCGCCGTCCAGACCTCGAACCTCCTGCTCCCCTCGGGCGCGCTCCGCGCCGGCGAGCGGGACTACAACGTGTTCACCAACACCCAGTTCGGGCAGGCCCGGCCGCTGCGCGACGTCGTCATCCAGCCGGCGGCCCGGACCGCCAGCGGCCCGCCGGCGGCGCCGGTGCGGGTATCCGACGTCGCCACCGTCGTCGACGGCACCGCCGACCAGACCGAGATCGCCCGCGTCAACGGGCGCCGCGCCGTCTACTTCCGCGTCAACAAGCAACCCGGCGCCAACACCGTGGCGGTCGTCGACGCGGTGAAGAAGGCGCTCCCCGCGCTCCGCGGCATCCCCCCGGCGGTCAAGCTCGACACCTCGTTCGACCAGTCGGCCTACATCCGCGCCGCCATCTCCTCGCTGGAGCACGAGGCGGTCTGGGGCGGGGCGCTGGCCATCCTGGTGATCCTCCTCTTCCTCATCTCCTTCTCGGCCACCGGCATCATCGCCGTCGCCATCCCGCTCTCCATCGTCGCCACCTTCGTCCTCATGTACTTCTTCGGTTACACCCTGAACGTCTTCACGCTCGGCGGGCTGGCGCTGGGGGTGGGGCGGCTGGTCGACGACTCCATCGTCGAGCTGGAGAACATCCATCGCCACCTGGCCATGGGGAAGCCACGCCGCGAGGCGGTGCTGGCGGCGGCCCAGGAGGTGGCGATGCCCATCTTCGTCTCCACCGTGACCACCATCGTGGTCTTCTTCCCGGTCGTCTTCCTCCTCGGGGTGGCGAAGAACCTCTTCATGCCGCTGGCCGCCACCATCGCCTTCGCGCTGACGATGAGCTTCCTCGTCTCGCGGACGGTGACGCCGCTCCTCTGCCTCAAGGCCCTCCACGCCGAGGCCCACCGGCCGGACGCCCCGGGGCTCGCGGGCCACGTCGCCCGGCGGCTCGAGCGGCTCGACGACCTCTACGCCCGCGCCCTGCGCTGGGTCCTGGGAAACCGCGGCAAGGTCATCGCCGGCATCGCCCTGTTCTTCGCGGCCTCGCTGGCGCTGAAGAGCCGCATCGGCACCGAGTTCTTCCCCGAGACCGACGAGAGCCAGTTCCAGATCACCTTCAAGTCGCCGGTGGGAACGAGGGTGGAGATGACCGAGAAGGTCGCCGAGCGCATCGAGGACGGCATCCGCAGGGCGCTCGCCGACCTGAAGGCCGAGGGCGGCGGCACGGTGCAGCGATCGGTCATCTCCAACGTCGGCCTGCCGCTGGGGCGGACCGCGCTCTTCACCCAGAACACCGGGCCGCACGCCGGCCAGGTGAACGTCTACCTCGTCCCCTACACGCGGCGGCCCACGAGCGACGTCGAGACCGCGGACCGGGTGCGCCGGGCCTTGCGCGACGAGCTCCCCGGCACGCAGGCCTACTTCTTCATCGGCGGCATCGTGAAGCGGATCCTCAACTTCGGGGCCGCGGCCCCCATCGACGTGGAGATCGTCGGCTACGACCTCGAGGCCGGCGCCGCCTACGCCAAGAACCTCCTGCCCAGGCTCCGGGCCCTCTCCGACCCCAGGGACGGGAGGCCGATCCTCACCGACCTCCAGGTCTCCCGCGAGGAGAACTACCCGCAGATCGACGTGGTCGTGGACCGGGAGAAGGCGGGCCTCCTCGGCCTCACCGAGCAGCAGGTGGCGCAGAGCGTGCTCGCCAGCCTGGTCGGGAACACGCAGTTCGCCCCCGTCCCGTTCACCGACGGGCAGACCGGCAACCAGTACTTCATCAACGTGAGGCTCGCGGACCGCCACCGCGACCAGGTCCAGGACGTGGGCGAGATCTTCGTGCGCTCCCCGGCCGGCAGCCTGGTGAACCTGGCGAACGTGGCCCGGGTGAAGCGCTCCTCGGGGCCGGTGCTCGTGAACCGGAAGTACCTGCAGCGGGTCATCGACGTCACCGCCAACGTGGCGCCGGGCAAGGACCTCGGGACGGCGAGCGACGCGGTGCAGCGCGCCCTCGACGAGCTGCCGCCCCCCGACGGCTTCACCGCCCGGCTCGGCGGCCAGACGGCGGCACAGCGCGAGGCCTTCGCCGGCCTGGCCTTCGCGGCCCTGATGGCCGTCGCCCTGGTGTACATGATCCTGGCCTCGCAGTTCCGCTCGCTCCTCGACCCGCTGGTCATCATGTTCTCGGTGCCCCTGGGGGTCTCCGGCGTCTTCATCGCGCTCTGGGTCACCGGCACCCCGCTGAGCGTGAACAGCTTCATGGGCATCATCATGATGGTGGGCATCGTGGTCTCGAACGGCGTCCTCCTGGTGGACTTCGCCCGCGTGCTCCAGGGGCGGGGGCTTCCGCTCCTCGAGGCCACCGTCCAGGCCGGGCGCACGCGCCTGCGCCCCATCCTCATGACCACCATCGCCACCATCGTGGGCCTGGCTCCCATGGCGCTCGGGTTCGGCGAGGGGAGCGAGACGAACCTGCCGCTGGCCCGCGCGGTCATCGGCGGGCTCGCGGTCTCGACCTTCTTCACCCTGTTCCTCATCCCCGCCCTCTACACGCTCCTGGAGCGGTTCACGCGCCGGCAGCCCGAGGCGGCGCAGGGCGCGGAGGCCGCGACCTGATGCCGGCCCTCCTCGGCGCCGTCGCCCTGGCCGCCCTCGCCGCGGCCGGCTCCCCGGCCGCCCCGGGCCCCGGAGCCGGGCCGGAGCGGGTGACCTTCGAGGACGCGGTGCGGCGCGCGGCCGGCCGCGCCCCGGCCGCCCGCATCGCCGCCGACGAGGTGGCGCGCGCCGAGGCGCTGGTCGCCGAGGCCCGGGCCGGCTCCCTGCCCGCGCTCTCCGCCACCGGGACGCTGACGCGGCTGGACGCCGAGCGCAGGCAGGGCGCGGTGGTCGTCGCCGAGATGCACCAGCGGAACGCCACCGCGGCCCTGGCGCTTCCGATCCTCTCGCCCGGACGCTGGGCGCAGTGGTCGCAGGCCTCGGCGGCCGCCGACGTGGCGCGGCTCTCGGAAGCCGACGCCCGCCGCCAGGCGGTCCTCGCCGCGGCCCGGACCTACCTCGCGGTCCTCGCCCAGCGCCGGGTCGTGGAGGTGAGCCGCTCGGCGCTGGACCTGGCCAGGGCGCGCGTCGAGTTCGCCCGGGCGCGGCAGGCCGGCGGCGTGGGGAACACCGTCGACCAGGCGCGCGCCGAGCAGGTCCTGGCGGCGAACACGGCGCTCCTGGAGAACGGCTACGCCGGCCTGGCGCGGGCGCAGGAGGCGCTGGGGATCGCGACCGGTGGCGACGGGCCGCTCGACGCCGCGGAGGAGCCGAGCTTCCCCGCGCCCCCGGACGAGCCGGGGCTCGCCGCCGCCGAGTCGCGCCGGGCCGACGTCGCCGTCGCCGGGGTCCGGCTGGAGCTGGCGCGGAAGGTGGAGCGGGAGAGCTGGGCCGACTGGCTGCCGGCGCTGGCGCTCCAGGCGCAGGGCTTCCTCCAGGACCCGCCGACCATCGCCGTCCCCAGGAGCGGCTGGCAGGCGCAGCTGGTGCTGAGCGTGCCCCTCCTGGAGGGCGGCCTGCGCTGGGGCCAGCGCGCCGAGCGGGCGGCGCTGGCCCGCGAGGCGGATACCGCGCGCCAGGCCGTGGGCCGGCAGGCGCGCTCCGAGGTCCGCGTCGCCCGGGAGGCGCTCACCCGGTCCGAGGCGGCGCTGCAGGCGGCGCGCCGCGCCGCCGGCGAGGCGCGGCGGGTGCTGGAGCTCGCCACCGAGGCCTACCGGGCCGGGGCGACCAACAGCCTCGACCTCACCACCGCGCAGCAGCAGTCGCGCGACGCCGACCTGGCGCTGGTCATCGGCGAGGACGCGGCGCGGAACGCCCGGCTCGACCTGCTCGCCGCCGCCGGGATCTTCCCGCCGTGACCGCGCTCTCCGGCCGGGCCGATCCCGTGAACGAGCCCGAGACCGAGACCGCGTCCGCCGGCCTCCCGGCCCTGCGCCGGCTCTGGCCGGCGCTCCTGGCCGCGACCGCCTTCCGCTACGCCTGCTACGCGGCGATGACGGCCCTGGCGGTGTGGGCCGAGCGCCGCCCGGCGCCGACGCTGCCGGACCTGGCCCTGGCGCACCTGCCGTACCTCGCGTGGGTGGCGCGCGCCAACTACTGGCTCTGGCTCCTCTGCTACCTGCCGCTGGCGCTGGTCCTCCTGTGGGCCGACCCGGGCCGCTGGGCGCGGTACATGGTCACGGGGGGACTGGTCTCGCTGGCGCGCGGCGCCTGCATCGCCCTCACCGGCCTGGGCCCGCCCGACCCGGCGCTGGCCGGCCCGGGGCTCGGGAGCCGGACCGCCGGCGAGGCCGTCCTCGCGCTCCTGTCGCCCGTCGAGGTGTTCGGGCGCGACGCCTACGCCTACCTCACCAAGGACCTCTTCTTCTCGGGCCACGCCGCCACCACCTTCCTCCTGGCCCTCTACCTCTGGCACCGGCCGCGCCTCCGGGCCCTGGCGCTGGCCGGCCACGCCGCGGTGGTGGCGAGCGTGCTCCTGGCCCGGATCCACTACGCCATCGACGTCGTCGGGGCCTGGGCGGTGACCTTCGCCCTCTACGCGCTCCGGGAGTGGCGCCCGGCTACCGTTTCACGAACAGCGACACCACCCCGGTGGTGATGGCGTCGAGGTAGGTGATGGCGAGGACGCCGGCGGCGAGGATGAGGAGGAAGGGGAAGGCGCGGGCGTAGAGGTAGGGGAGGGGCTTCTTGAAGCGGCTCGCCGCCAGGAAGAGGTTCAGCCCCATGGGCGGACAGAGGAAGCCCAATTCCAGATTGGCGAGGAAGACGACGCCCAGGTGCACCGGCTCGATGCCGTAGGCGGCGCCCACCGGGGCGACGAGCGGGGCCAGCACCACGATGGCGGCGTAGATCTCGAGGACGCTCCCGAGGAGGAGGAGCCCGACGTTGAGCGCCAGGAGGAAGAGGTGGGGGCTGTGCACGTGGGTGGTGGCCCAGGCGACGAGCCGCGTCGGGATCTCGGCGTCGACGAGCCAGGCGGAGAGGCCCATGGCGACGCCGAGGAGGATGAGGACGCTCCCCACCAGCGTCGAGGCCCGCGCCAGGATCCGCGGCAGCTCGCGGGCCGGGTGCACGGTGCGGAAGACCGCCATCTCCACCAGGAGCGCGTAGACGCAGGCGAGCGCGGAGGCCTCCACCACCGTGGCCCAGCCGGTCGCGACCGCCAGCACCACGAGCGTGGGAAGGCCGAGGTCCCACTTCGCGTCCCAGAGCCCCCGGAGCGCCTCGGCGGGGTGGAAGGCCTGCCGCGGAACGCGGTGGCGCACGCCCACGACGACGCCGTAGGCGGCCACCATGGCGATCATGAGCAGGCCGGGGAGGAGGCCGCCGAGGAAGAGCCGCTCGATGGGCGTCTGGGAGACGACGCCGTAGAGGATCACCGGGAGCGAGGGCGGGAAGAGGAGGCCCAGCGACCCGGCGGCGGTGACCAGGCCCAGCGAGAAGCCCTCCGGGTATCCCTCCTCCAGGAGGGTGGGGAGCAGGAGCCCGCCCAGGGCCAGGATGGTGACCCCCGAGCCGCCGGTGAAGGTGGTGAAGAGGGCGCAGACGACGGTGGCCATCACCGCGACGCCGCCCGGCATCCAGCCGAAGAACCCCTTGTAGGCGCGAACCAGGCGGCGCGCCGAGCCGCCCTCGGCCAGGACGTAGCCGGCGACGGTGAGGAGCGGGATGGCGGGCAGCGTCGCCGAGGAGACGAGGCGGAAGGTCTCGGTGGGCACGGCGGCGACGGGCGTCCCGTCCTTCCAGAAGAGGAGCATCGCGGTGCCGGCCATGGCGACGAACACCGGCGCGCCCACCAGGAAGGCGAGGAGCACGAGGAGGCCGAGCAGGGCGACGAGCGGCGGCGACGGCGCGGCGGAGCCGAGGAGCAGCGCCGCGGCGATGGCGGCCGCGGCCAGGCCGCGGTCGAGCCAGGGCTGCGGCCCGCGCCCCATGCGCCAGGCGAAGCGCACCGCCATGAGGCCGAAGGCGACGGGCATGATCGCCTCGCTCCACCACACCGGGACGCCGGGGACGAGGACCCGGGGGCTCCGGACGTCGACGGCCACGAGCCGCGCCGAGGCGTAGGCCAGGAGCGCGGTGGTGCTGGCGGCGACGGTCCGGACCAGGACGGCGGCCGCGCGGCGCGGCCACCCCTCGGGGATGGCCTCGGCGGTGCCGAGGGCGAGGTGGCGCCCGGTGCCGGCCGCGAGCAGCGCCCCCAGGAAGCCCACCCAGAGCGTGATGTTCTGCACCAGCACCGAGGACCCGGGCACGGCCCGGTCGAGGAAGCGGCGCCCCAGAGCCTCGGCGGCGGGAAGCGCGATCATCGCCAGGAGGAGGAGCCCGACGAGCGCGCCCGCGGCCCGCGTCACCGCCCCCTCGGCCCAGGGCAGCGCGAGCTCGACCGTGTCCTGTGCCGGGCGCTGGGGGCTGTCGGGGCTCGCCTGGATGTTGACCCCCGGGGTGACGGGCCCCTATGAGTACCACGAAGGTTCGCGGGAGGTCCGTGACGCGCGCTGCCGCCCTCGCCTCGCTGCTCGCCCTCGCCGGCTGCTCCCTTCGCGGCGCCGCCACCGGCGCCGCCGCCGATGCGCTCTCCTCGGGCGGCAGCGCCTTCGCGTCCGACGACGACCCCGAGCTGGTGCGCGACGCCGCGCCCTTCGCCCTGAAGGCGATGGAGGCGCTCCTCGAGGAGCAGCCGCGCCGCGCCAGCCTCCTGCAGGCGCTGGCCGGCGGCTTCACCCAGTACGGCTACGCCTTCGTGCAGCAGGAGGCCGACGCCGCGGAGCTCGCCGGGCGGGCGGCCGAGGCGAGGGCGCGCCGCGAGCGTGCCCGGAGGCTCTACCTGCGGGCCCGCGACTACGGACTCCGCGGCCTCGACGTCCGGCGGCCCGGCGTGGCCGCGCGGCTGCGGAGCCTGGGCGACCTCCCGGGCGCCGTCGCCGCCCTCCAGCGGGAAGACGTCCCGCTCGCCTACTGGACCGCGGCGAGCTGGGCGCTGGCGGTCGCGAACGGCAAGGAGGACATGGGGCTCGTCGCCGAGCTGCCGGCGCCCGAGGCGCTCGCCCGGCGGGCCCTGGCGCTGGACGAGGCCTGGAACGGCGGGTCGCTCCACGAGCTCATGGTGGGCTTCGAGGCGGCCCGGCCCGGCGGCGGCGCGCGGCAGGCGCGCGCCCATCTGGAATCCGCCCTGCTCCTCTCCGGCGGCCGCCGCTACGGCCCGCTCGTCGCATGGGCCGAGGGCCCCCTGGTCCAGGCCCAGGACCGCGCCGAGTTCACCCGCCTCCTCCGCTGGGTCGCGTCCGCCGACCCGGACCTCTCCCGCGTCGACCGGCTGGCCAACGTCGTCGCCCGGCGCCGGGCGCGAATGCTCCTGGCGCACGCCGACGACCTCTTCAACTGACCGTGGAGTCCATCGTGAAGAAGACGCTCGCCGCGCTCCTCCTCGCCGCCGCGCCCCCGCCGGCGCCGGCCCAGGAGGTCACCCTGAAGCTCGGGACGCTCGCGCCGGTGGGATCGTCCTGGCACGCGCTGCTGAAGGAGCTCACCGAGCGCTGGGGCGAGGTCTCCGGGGGGAAGGTGAGGCTCCGCGTCTACGCCGGGGGAACGCAGGGGAGCGAGGGAGACATGGTCCGCAAGATGGCGGTGGGCCAGCTCCACGCGGCCTCGATCACCACCATCGGCATGCACGACATCCTCACCGAGCCGGCGGTGTTCTCGACGCCGGGGATGGTGGACGGCGAGGCCGAGTTCCGCGCCGTCTTCCCCCGGGTGGAGAAGAAGCTCGAGGCGCTGGTGGAGCAGAAGGGCTGGGTGGTGCTGCACTGGGCGCAGGTCGGCACCGTGTACGTCTTCTGCACCAAGGGGTACCGCACCCCGGCCGAGGCGGCCGACGGGAAGTTCTTCGCCTGGGACGGCGACCCTGCCGCCATCGCCGCCTTCCAGCGGGTCGGCTTCCGCCCGGTGGTGCTCTCCTCGACCGACCTCGTGCCCTCGCTCCAGACGGGGATGATCACCTGCGTGACGCAGGCCCCGGCCTTCGTCCTCACGGCGCGCCTCTTCGAGCGCGCCAACCACATGATGGACTACCCCTGGGCCTTCCTCATCGGCGCCACGGTGGTGCGGCGCGAGGCCTGGGAGCGCGTGCCCGGGGAGATCCGGCCCCGGCTCCTGGCCGTGGCCCGCGAGCTCGGGGCGCGAATCGACGCGGAGGCGAAGCGGCTCAACGACGACGCGGTGGCGGCGATGCGGAAGCAGGGGCTCGTCCTGGTGCCGGTGGACGGCCAGGCCTGGCGCGCCGCCGCCGAGCGCTCCTGGCCGGCCATCCGCGGCAAGGTGGTGCCCGCCGCCTTCTTCGACGAGGTGGCCCGGAACCACGCCGAGTGGCGCAAGGCGAACCGCTAGACGACAGTTCGCGATTCGCGATCGCCTGCGGCGTCGCGAATCGCGCTGTCGTTAGCAACGTTTGAACGTGGGCGGCGGCCCGGCCCCGCCGAGCAAAGCTCGTCGGGGCCCCACCCCCGCTGCGCGGGGCCCTGCGGCGCTCGCGCCTTCGCGCTCGCGCCGCCTCCCGCGGGGAGGGGCTCCGCCCCTCCCCAGCCTGCGGCTGGGGCCCCTCCCCGGCAGGTCCTCGCTGGTCATGAGTGCTCGTTTAGTCAGGGGGCCGAGGCCGCGTCAAGGAGACGGCGGACCACCTCCGCCACCCGCTCCGCGTCGAGCCGGACCATGCAGCCGTGGTGGCCCAGCGGGCAG
>DATBLK010000318.1:0-2003 GCA_036555405.1 Anaeromyxobacteraceae bacterium | reverse complement strand
CACGAATCGGCGGCGGGCGCGAATCACCCGCCCCGGGCCCGGGGGGCGCCTACGCCTGCTTCACCTCCTCGACGAGCTTCTGGAGCGAGGCCTTGGCGTCGCCGAAGAGCATCGAGGTGTTCTCGGCGTGGAAGAGCTGGTTCTCGATGCCGGCGAAGCCGGGGCTCATCGAGCGCTTCAGGACGATCACGCTCCGGGCCCGGTCGACGTCGAGGATGGGCATCGCGTAGATGGGGCTGGACCTGTCGCTCCGGGCCGCCGGGTTCACGACGTCGTTGGCGCCGATGACCAGGGCCACGTCGCAGGAGGGGAACTCGGGGTTGATCTCCTCCATCTCCTTCAGCTTGTCGTAGGGGATGTCGGCCTCGGCGAGGAGCACGTTCATGTGGCCCGGCATGCGCCCGGCCACCGGGTGGATGGCGTACTTCACCTCGCCTCCGTTGCGCTCCACCAGGGTGGCGAGCTCCTTGACCTGATGCTGGGCCTGGGCCACCGCCATCCCGTAGCCCGGCACGACGATGACGCTCCTGGCGTAGGCCAGGCGGACGGCGGCATCCTCGGCGCTGATGGAGCGCACCGCGAGCCCCTCGGCGCCCCGGGGGCCCGCGGCCTGGGGCTGGCCGAAGGCGCCGAAGAGGACGTTCCCGAAGGAGCGGCTCATGGCCCTCGACATCACCACCGAGAGGATGAAGCCCGAGGCGCCGTCGAGCGCCCCGGCGATGATGAGCACGTTGTTGCCGATGGCGAAGCCGGTCGCCGAGGACGCCAGGCCGGCGTAGCTGTTGAGGAGGGAGATGACCACCGGCATGTCGGCGCCGCCGATGGGGAGCACCAGCGAGACGCCGATGACGAGCGCCAGCGACACCATGAGGTAGAAGGCCCAGGCGGCCCCGGGGTCGAGGACCAGGAGGAGGAAGAGGCCGACGGTGACGGCGAAGAGGCCGCCGTTCGCGGCGTTCTGGCCCCGGAAGGTGATGGGAACACCGGGGACGAGCCCCTGGAGCTTCGCGAAGGCCATGAAGCTCCCGGTGATGGTGAGGGCGCCGAAGAGGACCTCGAACCCCAGCGCGCCCATGAGCGGCCGGGCCACCCAGGCGCCGTTCCCGAGCTTGTGGTACTCGGCCACGCCCACCAGCGTCGCCGCCACCGCGCCGAACATGTGGCTGGCGGCGACGCGCTGGGGCATGGCCGTCATGGGCACCCACATCCCCATGGGCCAGCCGATGGCCGAGCCCACCGCCAGGCCGGCGAGGATCCAGTGGTACTCGACGATGTCGTGGTGGAGCAGCGTGCCGGCGACGGCCAGCAGCATGCCCACCGCCGCCTGCTGCATCCCGCGCCGCGCGCTCTCGGGCCGGGTGAGGCTGCGCAGGCCGAGGATGAAGAAGACCGAGGCGGCGAGGTAGGTCGCCTCGATGACCAGCGTCCGGGTCACCGGTCCTCGCCCTTCGCGGCCTCGCCCCGGGCGCCGGGCGGGCCGGCGCGCCGGAACATCTTCAGCATCCGGTCGGTGATGAGGAAGCCGCCGACGACGTTGATGGTGGCGGCCACCACCGCCAGGAAGCCCAGGAAGGTGGTGACGCTCGAGTGTCCGGCGCCGGCCGCCACCACCGAGCCCACCAGCGAGATGCCGCTGATGGCGTTGGTGGCGCTCATGAGCGGGGTGTGCAGGAGCGGCGGGACGCGGGTGATGACCAGGAAGCCGACGAAGCCGGCGAGGAGGAAGACGTAGATCTCGACGAGCTGCAGTGCGGCCTGGTGCACGGGGGCTCCCCTATCGCGCGCGGATCTCGCCGGCGTGGGTCAAGGCCATGGGCCCGAGGACCTCGTCGGCGGGGTCGAAGGCGAGGCGCCCGTCCCGGGAGAGGAGCTGGACCAGGGCCAGGAGGTTGCGCGCGTAGACCTGGCTGGCGTGGGAGGGGACGGTGGCCGCCAGGTTCGACGCGCCGAGCACCCGCACGCCGCCGACGTCGACCGCCTCCCCCACCCGGGTGCAGGCGCAG
>DATBLK010000300.1:0-4268 GCA_036555405.1 Anaeromyxobacteraceae bacterium | reverse complement strand
GGCGCCCCACGGAGATCTCGGCGAGGCCCTGGTAGGGGGCCGGAAGCTCTCCGGGCCGGTCGTTCTCGAAGGTGAGCGTGACCTCGGCGAGCGACGTCGGCGCCTTGGACTCCGAGCCGCCGAAGATGACGTCCTCCATGGAGCGGCCGCGGAGCAGCCGCGCCGACTGCTCGCCGAGGACCCAGCGAATGGCGTCCGCCACGTTGGACTTGCCGCAGCCGTTCGGCCCCACGACGCCGGTGACGCCGTCGTCGAAGGCGAGGACGGTGCGGTCCAGGAAGGACTTGAAGCCGACCATGTCCATCCGGCGGATGCGCATGCGCTCAGGCGATAGCACATCCGGGGGAGCCCTTCAACAAAACGCCTGGAAGTCCCGGGTCTTCGCCCGATGGCGCTCGGCGGCGCGGGGCTGGACATCGCAAGCGATGTATCGTCTCCCCGGGGCCCGGGACGGGCGGGGAACGTCCCGCCGAAAAGGACCCCGGGCCGTCCGCCCGCGATAGACTCCCGCCGTGTTCAGCACCAGGCGTCTCGCCGCGCAGCTCGTCGCCGCGCTGGCGGTGCCGGCCGCCGGCGCCGCCTGGGTTGGCACGCACCTCTTCCGCCACGACCCGGGGCACCTCGCGGCCTGGAGCGTGGTGGCGCCCGCGGCCGTCGCCGCGCTGGTGGCGAGCGGCGCGGTCTTCTGGTTGCTGCTCGCCCCCGTTCGCCGCGGCCTGCGCGACCCGGGGGCGCCGGGGGCGGCCGAGCGCCGCGCCCGCGCCGCCGAGGCGGCGCTGGCCCTTCCGGGCCGGATCTCCGGAGCGGTGCTGGGGCTTGCCCTCGCCGCCATCGCCGGCGTCGTGGCGCAGCGCCTGGGACGGGGGCGGCCCGCCGACATCAGCGCCGCCGCCGCCCTGGCTGCCACCGCCTTCGGCATCATGGGGGCGATGCTGGCCTACTCGGTGGCCAGCGCCGGCCTGGCGCGCGCCCTGGTGGCGCTCGGGCCGCAGGACCTCACCAGACGCAGCAGCATGCGGCTCAAGGTGATGGCGGTGGCCGCCGGCCTCCTCTCCTTCGCCATGCTCCTCGGCGGGCCGCTCGCCTACGCGCGCTACCGGGAGGACATCGACCTCCGGTACCTGGCCCACGCGGAGAGGGCGCTGGCGCTCGGGGCGGCCGCCCTGCCGGAGCGCGGCGCGACCGAAGCCCTGACCCTCGCCGCCGCTGCAGCCGAGACTCCGGTGGCGCTGGTGGGGCCGGGAACCGGCGGCGAGGCTTCCGGAGGGGCGGGCGCGGCGCTCGCCGTGTCGGCCGAGGGGCAGGCGGTCGAGCCCGTTCCGGGCGGGTGGCGGCTGAGGCACGCCCTCGGCGGCGGCCGCGCCCTGGTCGCCTTCCTGCCCGAGGCGCCGCTCCTCGAGCGCCGCCGCGCGTTCTGGGCGACGAGCGGAGCGCTGGCCCTGGCGGTGTTCGCGGCCACCACGCTGCTCGTCTGGCTGGTCGCCCGGAGCCTCGCCGAGCCCCTCCGGGTCATGGGGAGCGCGGCCGTCCGGGTCGCCGAGGGCGACCTCACCGCCGCCCCGGCGAGCGTCACCCGCGACGAGATGGGCCAGCTGGCCGCCGACTTCCGCCGCATGACCCAGGGCCTCGCCGCGCTGGTGCAGGACGTCCAGGAGGCGAGCCGCGGCGTGCTGGGCGGGACGCTGGAGATGGAGGAGATCGGCTCGCGCGTCCGCGCCGGCGCCGGCGAGGAGCGCCAGCGCGTCGGCGGGGCCCGCGACGCGGTCGCGGCGATGCAGGACTCGGCGCGCTTCGCCGGGAAGGGCGTCGAGGGTCTCTCCGGGTACGTGGTCTCCACCGGTACCGCGGTGGCGGAGATGAGCGCGGCGCTCGCCGAGCTCCGCCGCCAGGCGGCGGAGCTGGAACAGCTCGCCGAGGGGGCCAGGGCCGAGGTGCAGAGGCTGGCCGAGGCCCGGGAGCGCGCCCAGACGCAGCTCGGCGCCCTGGACGAGCTCGCCGGCCACGCCGGCGAGAGCCTGTCGGCGGTGTCGGCCTCGCTCGCCAGCCTCGAGAACTCCGCGGTGGCGAGCCAGCTCGCCGCCGCCCAGGCGGCGGAGCTCGCGGACCACGCCGGCCTGGTGGTGCGGGAGACCTCGAGCCGCGTCGAGGGCGTGCGGGCCGCCGTGGCCGACGCCAAGCAGCGCGTCAGCCGCCTCGGGCGACGCTCCGACGACATCGACAAGGTGCTCGACTTCATCGGCGAGGTGGCGGGGCGCACCAACCTGCTCAGCCTCAACGCCTCGATCATCGCCACCCAGGCGGGCGAGCACGGCAACGCCTTCGCGGTGGTCGCGGAGCAGATCCGCGAGCTCGCGAGCCAGATCGCGACCTCCACCAAGTCGATCGGCGAGATCATCCGGGCGGTGCGCGACGACGTCGACGGGACGGCCCGGCTCATCGACCGCGGCGACGACCTGGCGGCCGGAGCGGTCGCCCAGGCGCACCTGTCGCTCGGGGCGCTCGACGAGATCCGCACCGCCACGGCGCGCGGCCACGAGGCCGCCGCCGCCATCCAGGGCTCGCTCCAGGCGCACTCCGACTCCGCGGCCGAGGTCTCGCACCTCGTCGCCGCGGTGGCCGACAACTCGCACACGCTCGCGGAGGCCGCGCAGATGGTGGGGAGCAGCGTGGCGGCCGTGGGATCGGTGACCGCCGCGGTCCGCGCCCTCGCCGACCAGGTGAGCCGGGCCCTGGAGGAGCAGTCGGGCCTGGGGCAGCGGCAGCTCGGCTCGCTGGCGAGGATCAACGAGATGATCGCGGAGGTGTCGCGCGCCATGGAGCGTCACGAGGCGGCGACGCACAACGTCCACGAGTCGCTGCGCCACCTCGCCGGCACGGCGCAGCAGCACGAGACCGCGGTGGCGGCCCTGGCCGGGGTCGCCGGGCGCCTCGGGGCCCACTCCCGCGCCCTCGCCCAGCGGGTGGGGCGGTTCCGGCTGCAGGGTTGACCTGGAGCTCCCCCGGGCTCGCCTCCTCACGGCGCGCCGCGGGCCTGCGGCTGCGCCAGCGTGCCGAAGATCTGGAAGTGGTAGCTCCCGTCGCGGCCGCGCGCCTGGGCCAGCGCGAGCTCGGCGACCCCGCGCAGCGCCGGGCTCCCGCTGCGCTCCCAGAAGCCCTCCTTGAGCTGGAGGCGGGCCTTTCCGAAGACGGGCGAGGCGGCGAGCCGCGGCTGCAGCGTCACCTGGATCCCCTCGCCGACGAGCTCCAGGTCGGCGCTGCGGGCCTCGAGCTTCTCGAAGGAAGCCTTCCCGTCCCGCACCGCCGCCTGCGCCAGCAGCGCGCCCAGCTCGGCGCGCGGAACGGTGAGGGCGCCGCCGAAGGAGGGGAGCTGGAGCTGGCCGCCGAGGACGCCGGCCCGCTCCACCCGGAGCTGCAGGCTCCCGGAGCTCCGCGCGGGCTCGCGGAGGTCGAGGGTGACGTCGAGGTCGCCCGCCAGCGTGCCCGCGAGGTCGAGCCCGATGGCGCGGCGCAGGGCCGTGGCCTTGACGAGGTCGAGGTCGCGCACCTCGGCGACCAGCCGCCGGGCGGATCCGCCCTGCTCCACCAGGCCGCGGACGCGGCCGCCGAGGAGGCGGGCGTCGAAGTCGACCCCGCGCCGGCCCAGGAGGAGCGGCCAGATCCGCAGCGTGGCGCGGAGGTCGTCGAGGGCCAGGCGCGTCCCGTCGCGGGACTCGAGCGCCAGGCCGCCGAGCCGGATGCCCAGCAGGCCCGCCGGCGCCACCTCGACGACCTTCGCGTGCCAGCCCTGCGCCGCGGCCTCGAGGACCAGCCGGTCGCGCACCGCCTCCACCGGAAAGGTCTGGCGCAGCGCCAGGAGGAAGGCTGCGGCGAAGAGAAGGGCGTAGGCGGCGGACCGCTGCCGGCCGGTGAGCGCGCGCATTCCGGCTACCCCTTCAGCTGCCAGGCGGAGACCACCAGGGTGACGTCCACCGCGGCGGGGTCGTCGGTGCGGGCGCGGAGGGCCAGGCGGCGGACCCGGACCACCCCCGGGCTCCGCTCCAGCTCGGCGAGCAGCGCGGCGAGCCGCGGCAGGTCGAGCCGGGCCAGGCTGACCTCGACGCTCTCCTCCACCACCTTGTCGCCGGTCGTCGGCGGCCCGGGCCGCAGGTCGTTCACGTCGATGCCCATCCGGGCGCCGGTCTGCGAGACCAGGCTCATGAGCGCCACCGGCGGGCCGCGAAGCTTGGCCTCGAGCACCGCGCGCTCCGACTGGGCGCGCCGGTACCCCT
>DATBLK010000275.1:0-2958 GCA_036555405.1 Anaeromyxobacteraceae bacterium | reverse complement strand
CCTGGCCGCGGCCCCGCAGGGCGACAAGGCCGGGGCGGCGCGGGACGGCATCGCGCAGGTCGAGGAGCGCATCCGGACCGGCGGAAGGAAGCAGCCGGCGCCGCCGATGGCGGCCAGGGGCGGCGGGGCTGCCGCCGGCGGGGCTGCCGGAGGAGGAGGCGACGCGGGAGGCGGCTCCCCCGGCGGCGGCGCGGGGGCCGGCGCCCCGCGCGTCGGGGCGCCGGGCGCCGTGAGCGAGGGAGCCGCCGAGGCCATCGCCGCCCTGGACACGAGCGACCCTGGCTTCTGGGAGGCGGCCGACCGGCAGGTGGCGCAGGGCGAGCAGCTCCTCGCCGCCGGCGATCCCGACCAGGCCAAGGAGTACATGAAGTCGCTCATGCCGGTGATGATGATGAAGGGGAAGGACGCGCCGCCCGCGCTCTACGTCCGGGTCCTCGCAGGCATGGGCTGGGCCTACGTCCAGCTCGGCAACAAGGAGATGGGGCCGCGGCTTCTCGCCATGGCGCTTCAGCGCGACCCGGGAAACGCGCAGATCCGGGCCGGGCTCGACGCGGTCCGCTCCGGCCAGCCGCTTCCGCCGTTCCGGGCGCCGGGCGGCGCGCCCGCCGCCCCGCGCACCGCTCGCGCCGGGACCGACGCCCGGCCCCCGCCCCGCGGCCAGCCCCCGGCGCCGGCGGCCGCCCCTGCGCAGGCGGCGCCGTCGCCCCGCGCCCTCGCCGCCCAGGGAGACCTGGCCTACCGGCGGGGCGAGTACGCGCGGGCGGCGTCGCTGTGGAAGCAGGTGCTCGAGGCCGACCCCTACCTCGCCGGCGAGCTCAAGCTCCGCGGGCGCATCGCCGACGCCGAGAAGGCGGCCGGAAGGTAGGCCGGGGCGCGGGGCCTGCGCCCTCGCTCGGCGGCCGGAGCCGTCACGCCAGCGGCGTCCCCTCCGCCAGGTAGACGGTCTTCACGTTCACGAACTCGCGGATGCCCCACTTCCCGAGCTCGCGGCCGTGGCCGGAGCGCTTCACGCCGCCGAAGGGGAGGCGCGGGTCGCTCGCCACCATGGCGTTCAGGAACACCTGGCCCGACTCGATCTCCTCGGAGAAGAGCGCGACCTCCCTCGGGTCGCGCGTCCAGGCCGAGGCCCCGAGCCCGAAGGTGGAGTCGTTGGCGAGCCGCACCGCCTCCTCGGCGCTCCCGACCTCGAAGAGCAGCGCCACCGGCCCGAAGACCTCCTCGCGGTAGGCCGGCGCCCTCTCCGGGATCCGAGCCAGCGCCGTGGGCGGGTAGAACCACCCCTTTCCCGGGAGCCGCTTCCCGCCGAGCAGGAGCCTCGCGCCGGCCCGCACCGAGGCGTCCACCTGCCTCTCCACGTCGCGGAGCCCCTGCTCGCTCGCGAGCGGTCCGACGTCGACGTCAGGGCGCCTGGGGTCGCCGACCCGGAGCTTCGCCATGGCCTCGAGGTAGCGCCGCTCGAACTCCTGGTACACGTCGCGGTGGACGATGAAGCGCTTGGCGGCGATGCAGGACTGGCCGTTGTTCAGGCAGCGGGCGAAGACGCCGGTCTTCACCGCCGCCGCGAGGTCGGCCGACGGCATCACCAGGAAGGGGTCGGAGCCGCCGAGCTCGAGGACCACCTTCTTGATCTGCCGCCCCGCCTGCTCGCCCACGGCCATGCCGGCGGCCTCGGAGCCGGTGAGCGTGGCGGCGGCGACGCGCGGGTCCTCGAGGATCCGGCGCACGCCCGCCGAGGGGACGAGCAGCGTCTGGAAGGCGCCGGGCGGGTAGCCCGCCTCGGCGAAGACCTCCTCGATGGCGAGGGCGCACTGCGAGACGTTGGAGGCGTGCTTCAGGAGCCCGACGTTGCCGGCCATCAGCGCCGGGGCCGCGAAGCGGAAGACCTGCCAGTAGGGGAAGTTCCAGGGCATCACCGCCAGCACCGGCCCGAGCGGCTGGCAGTGGACCACCGAGCGCCTGGCGTTCGACTTCACCTCCTCGGGCGAAAGGAAGGCCTCGGCGTTCTCGGCGTAGTAGCGGCACACCGAGGCGCACTTCTCGACCTCAGACACCGCCGACCGCAGGGTCTTCCCCATCTCGGCGGTGGCGTGGCGGCCCAGCTCCTGCTTGCGCGCCTCGAGCCGCTCGGCGGCGCGGGAGAGAAGCCGGGCGCGCTCGGCGAAGGGGACCTTGCGCCAGGCGCGGAAGGCGCTCGCGGCCCGCTCGAGGCGCGCCTCCACCTCCTTCTCGGACAGCTCCGGAAACTCGCGGATGGTCTCGCCGCTGGCGGGGTTCACGCTCTTCATGGTCGCTCTCCCGGGTCGGTGCCGGCAGCGTAGCACCGCGAGGGCCGGAGGGGCGCGCGCCGGATTGCCTCGGCGCCCGGCCCGGGTCGGGCGGATTCCGGCGCGGCCAGGCTCGCGGGACCGCGGTCAGAGCACCTTGGCGGCGAGCAGGTCCTGCACGTCGAGGAGGCCCACCGGGCGCTCCCGCTCGTCGACCACCGGGACCTGGTCGATGGCCGCCTGGCGCAGCACCCGCGCGGCGTCGCCCACCAGCGCCTCGGGCCGGACGGTCCGGGGGTTTCGCGTCATGATGTCGCCGACGCGGGCCTCGAAGTCCACCCGGTGGCGCTCCACCAGCCGGCGCAGGTCGCCGTCGGTGAAGACGCCGACCAGCCGGCCGCGGGCGTCGACCACGGTCGCGGCGCCGGGCCGGCCCGGCGTCTTGGTCATCACCGCCACGCAGCGGGCCAGCGTCTCGCCCTCGTGCACCAGGGGGTTGGCCTCGCCCTGGCGCATGACCTCGCGGACCTTCATGAGGCCGCGGCCGATCTTCCCGGCCGGGTGGTAGAGGGCGAAGTCCTCGCGGTCGAAGGGGCGGTTCTCCAGGACCGTCATGGCCAGGGCGTCGCCGAGAGCCAGCAGGGCGGCGGTGGAGGCGGTGGGCGCGAGGCCGAGGGGACAGGCCTCCTCGATG
>DATBLK010000269.1:0-6687 GCA_036555405.1 Anaeromyxobacteraceae bacterium | reverse complement strand
AAGTACGCGGCCGCCCGCACCAGGAAGAACGGCAGGTTGAGGTACGGGGCGCGGTGCTCGGCGAGGTGGCGCAGGTCGGCGTCGAGGCGCTGCGGCTCGAGCCAGGGGAAGAGCCGCCCGGCCCCCAGGGCGATGGGGACGAAGAGCACCACGAAGAGCACGCTGGTGGTGGGGATCACCTCCAGCACCCGGCGCACCACCACCGGCCAGCGGGCCTTGGTGGCGTGGAAGGTCCCGAGCAGGATCAGGGCCGCCACGGCGATGCCCACCCAGAAGGTGAAGGCGGTGTGGTAGGCGGCGATGGCCCGGCGGGCGTCGAGCGCCGCCCCCGCCGCGGTGAGACCCAGGGCCAGCGCGGCGACGACGCCGGCGCGCGCCGCGAGCCCGCGCGCCCGCTCGATGCGCGGCTCGGTCATCGCGTCCCCCCCTCCCGCAGCCGGGCGCGCTCCTCCGGCGGCACGTGCTCGATCCGGGCCCTCTGGCTGAGCTGCAGGGCCCGGAGGTAGGCGACCACCGCCCAGCGCTCCTCGACGGTGAGGTGCGAGGCGTAGGACGGCATGACCCCGAAGCCCAGGGAGACGACCTGGAAGAAGTAGCCGTCGGGGTTCTGCGCCTTGAGGTGCAGGGACGGCGGCGGCCGCAGCGACATGTTCACCGCCACCGCGCTCTCCCCGTCGCCGACGAGCCCGTGGCAGACGGCGCAGACGACCTCGAAGCGCTTGCGGCCGAGGTCGAGCAGGGCGCGCGTCACCGGCAGCGGGCTCCTCTGCAGCGCCTTTCCGTCGGGGCCGAGCCCGCTCTCGACCTCGGGCGGATGGAGCTCCTCCCGCGCCACCGTCCCCGGGGGCGCCGGGCGCATCGCCACGCCGTCCTCCCAGAAGTCGCTGGGCCGGTAGAGCTTCACCTTCTGCTGCACCATCATGGGGTCGAGCACGTCGCAGCCTGCGGCCAGCGCCGCCAGGCAGAGGAGCAGGGCGCGCATCAGGCCTCCTCCTCCACGCGCGAGACGTTCCGCGCCCCGAGCCGCCGCAGCTCCTCCGCCACCCCTTCGGCGGCCGCCGGCTCCACCTCGGCGCTGAGCCAGAGCCCGTCCACCGAGGCGGTGCGGAAGGCCTCGACCTCGAAGACCGGGTGGTGGGTGCGCGGGAAGCCGGCGAGCGCGAAGAAGCCGAGCACGATGAAGATCGCGGTGGCGAGCACCGTGGTCTCGAAGGTGACGGGGATGAAGGCCGGGGCGGCGTGGTCGGGGCGGCCGCCGACGTTGATGGAGTAGTCCACCGCGTTCATCCACCACTGCATGAGGTAGCCACCCGCGCCCCCGAGGATGGCGCCGCACAGGGCGATGAGCGGGACCGGCGAGCGCCCCAGCCCCAGCGCCTCCTCGACGGCCGGGACCGGGACCGGGGTGTGGGCGTCGAGGCGCCCGTGGCCCAGCTCGCGGAGCCGCCGGGCGGCGCCGCAGAGCGCCCCGTCGTCCTGGAACTCGCCGAGAACCCAGCTGGCCATGGCCGTCAGTGCGCCGCGTGCGCCTGCGCCTCGTGCTCCAGCTCGCGCCGGAGCTCCTTCACCTCGCTGGCGGAGACCGCGGGCACGAAGCGCAGGAAGAGGAGGAAGAGGGTCCCGAAGAACCCGAGGGTGCCGAGGTAGATGCTCCAGTCGACCCAGGTCGGGTAGTACATCGCCCAGCTCGAGGGCAGGAAGTCGCGGTGGAGCGAGGTGACGATGATGACGAAGCGCTCGGTCCACATCCCCACGTTCACGAGGAGGGCGGCGACCCACAGCGCCCAGGTGCTCTGCCGCGCCCGCCGGAACCAGAAGACCTGGGGGACGACGACGTTGCAGAAGATCATGAGCCAGTAGACCGGCGCGTAGGGTCCGCGCTGGCGGGTGGTGAAGAACAGGAAGCTCTCGAGGTGGTCGCCGGAGTACCAGGCGTTGAAGTGCTCGACGAGGTAGCCGTAGGACACCATCAGGCCCGTCGCCAGCATGACCTTGGCCATGTTGTCGAGGTGCTTCCCGGTGATGACGCTCTCGAAGCCGAAGACCTTCCGCGCCGGGATGACGAGCGTCAGCACCATGGCGAAGCCGGAGAAGATGGCGCCGGCGACGAAGTAGGGCGGGAAGACCGTGGTGTGCCAGCCGGGGAGCACCGAGACGGCGAAGTCGAAGCTCACCACGCTGTGCACCGAGAGCACGAGCGGGGTGGAGATCCCGGCGAGCAGCAGGTAGGCGATGCGGTGGTGCCTCCAGTGCCGGGCCGACCCGCGCCAGCCCAGCGCGAAGATGCCGTAGGCGACGCGCGCCGCCCGGCTCCGCGAGGTGTCGCGCAGCGCCGCCAGGTCGGGGATGAGCCCGACGTACCAGAAGAGCAGCGAGACCAGGAAGTAGGTGTTCACCGCGAACACGTCCCAGATCAGCGGGCTCTTGAAGTTGGGCCACAGGCCCAGCGTGCTCGGGTAGGGGAAGAGCCAGAAGTCGAACCAGGGCCGTCCGGTGTGCAGCGCCGGGAAGATGAGCGCCTGGATGACCGCGAAGAGCGTCATCGCCTCGGCGAAGCGGTTGATGGAGGTCCGCCACCGTTGCTGGAAGAGGAGGAGGATGGCGCTGATGAGCGTGCCGGCGTGGCCGATGCCGATCCACCAGACGAAGTTGATGATGTCGAAGGCCCAGCCCACCGGGACGTTGTTGCCCCAGACCCCGATCCCGGTGGCCAGCGTGTAGGCGATGGCGAGGAAGAGGAGCCCGGCGAGGGGGACGGCGACCGCGAAGAGCGCGAGCCAGCCGCGCCGCGTCTTCGCCCACACCGGCTCGAAGAGCGCGTCGTTGAGCTCGCGGTCGCCGGGGCGGCCGGCCAGGACCGGCACCGGCTCCAGGGGGTCGACCCGCTCGACCCGGGCGGCGCTCTCGGCGCTCATGCGAGCTCCGGGTTCGGGTTCCGGATGCGCACCAGGTAGGCGGTGCGGGGCCTGGTGCCGACCTCGTGGAGCAGGTCGTAGCGGCGGTCGCTCCCGTGCCAGGCGCTCACCCGGGAGCGGGGGTCGGCGAGGTTCCCGAAGACGATGGCCTGCGCCGGGCAGGCCTGCTGGCAGGCGGTCAGGACCTCGCCCTCGCGGATGGGCCGGCCCTCGAGGCGCGCGGTGATGCGGACGCGCTCGATGCGCTGGACGCAGTAGCTGCACTTCTCCATCACGCCGCGGTGCCGGACGGTGACGTCCGGGTTCATCAGCATCTTCTCGGTGGGCGGCTTCTCCTTGTTGTACTCGAAGAAGTTGAAGCGCCGGACCTTGTAGGGGCAGTTGTTGGAGCAGTACCGCGTGCCCACGCAGCGGTTGTAGACCATCTCGTTCAGGCCCTCGTCCGAGTGGACCGTGGCGTTCACCGGGCAGACGTACTCGCAGGGCGCGCGCTCGCAGTGGACGCAGGCCACCGGCTGGGAGAGGACCTCGGGGTTCTCCGGGTCCCCGGCGAAGTAGCGGTCGATGCGGAGCCAGTGCATCTCGCGGCTCCGCGCCACCTGGGCCTTCCCCACCACCGGGACGTTGTTCTCCGCCTGGCAGGCCACGGCGCAGGCGGAGCACCCCGTGCAGCGGGACAGGTCGATGGCCATGCCCCACCGGTACGGCTCCTCGGGGTCGCCCGCGGGATCGAGGAGCGTCGGCAGGGCGCCGCGGAGGTGGGCGACCTTCTCCGGCGACCACTGCGCCCGGTCGAAGGAGAGGGCGATGTCGCGCCCCTCCATGGAGAAGTGCTCCTGGGTGGCGGCGAAGGCGTGCTTGCGGATCCCCACCGGGGCCAGCGCCAGGCCGCCCTCGAACCAGGGCGCGTCGCCGCTGCGCAGCGCGCCGGCGGAGAAGCCCACGTTCGTGCCGACCGGGCCGGCGGCGGTCCGCCCGTAGCCGAGCGGCAGGGTGACGACGTCGTCGGCGTGGCCCGGGACCACGTAGACCGGGGCCTCGACGCGCCGGCCCCGGAGCCGGAGCTCGGCGCGGCGCCCGGTCTCGACGCCGAGCCTGCGGGCGGTGGCCGGCGAGAGGAGCGCGGCGTTGTCCCAGGTGAGCTTGGTGACGGGGTCGGGGAGCTCCTGCATCCAGGCGTTCTCGGCGAATCGCCCGTCCAGGACCTTGGCGTCGGCGACGAAGCTCGCCTCGAGCCCCTGGCGCGCCGCGGGGACCGCGCCGGCGGCCGCCGCCACCGCGCCGAGGCGCACCGCCGGCGCCTCGCCGGCCGTCGCCGTCCCCGGGACCAGCCCGCGGCCCAGCCAGCGCCGCCACTCGGCGTCGAAGTCGGGCCGCGGCCGCCGCGCCTCCCACGAGGCCTTCACCAGGGCGTGGCCGCCGCGGTCGCCCTCGCCCAGGAAGGAGGCGAGGAGCTCCGGCTCGGAGAGGCTCTCGGCCAGGGGCGCCACCAGCGGCTGGCAGATCGAGGCCGTGCCGTCGGTGGCCCGGAGGTCGCCCCAGCTCTCGAAGGGGTGGGAGGCGGCGACCACGAAGCTGCTGCGGGCGCTGGTCTCGTCGGGGCGCAGCGTCAGGTAGACGCCGTCGGGCACCCGGGCCAGGAGCGGCCCGAGGTCGACGTCGGCCGGCGCCCCGTAGACCGGGTTCGACGCGGTGACCACCAGCGTGTCCACCTGGCCCGCGGCGATGGCCGCGGCGAGGTCGCGCAGCGGGGCGGCCCCGGCCGGATCCTCCGGCGCGGGGCGGTACTCGACGGTGGCGCCGGCCGCGCCCAGGGCGGCGTTGAGGGCGGCGACCAGGGCGTGGACCGCGGCCGGCTGCCGCTGGCCGGCGGTGACGAGGGCGCGCCCGCGGGCCCGGGCCAGGTCGTCGGCCACGGCCGCCGCCTCGCGCGCCCGCGCCGCGGGGGCGAGGCCGCAGCCGGCGAGCGCGGCCAGGCCGTGCTTCTCGGCGAGCCGGTGGGCCACGGCGCGCCCGAAGGCCAGCACCTCCGACGGCCTCATGCGGAGGCGGTGGTCGGCGGAGGAGCCGGTGAGGGAGAGGTGCGCCTCGGCGACGTAGAGCCGGCTCATCTCCGGGCCGGGTTCCCGGCCCGCGGCGAGCTCGCGGGCGAGCCGCAGCCGGTCGGGCCCGAGCGCCAGGAAGTCGTCGTCGAGCGACAGGATCACCGCCGCCCGGTCGAGCCGGAGCCGCGCCTCCATGGGCCGCCCGAAGGCGACGCGGTGGCCGCCGCGGACCTCGTCCCGGGCCAGGCTCTCGAAGACGTGGAAGCGCGCCCCGGGGTAGCTCGCCTGGATGCGCCGGCGGAGGTCGGCGAGGAGGGGGGAGGCGCTCTCGCCGACCAGGAACCGGAGCCGCCGTCCGCCGTCTTCCCGGTGGGAGGCGGCGAGCTCGACCAGGGACCGCAGCACCGCCCGGTGCGAGAGCGGCTGGCCCCGGCGCGTGAAGCCGCGGAGCCGGCGCGGGTCGTAGAGGTCGAGGAGCGCCGCCTGCTCGAAGGCGCCGGCGGCGCCCAGGCTCGACGGGTGGTCGGGGTTGCCCTCGACCTTGGTGGGCCGGCCCTCCGTCGAGGTCACGAGCAGCCCCACCCCGTACCCGCCCACCGCCAGCGCCGTGGCGTAGTGCAGCGACGCCCCGGGGACCACCGCCTTCTCCGGCTGCCGGACCCACGGGTGGATGGCGTCGCGAGGGGGCCGGCAGGCCCCGAGGCCGGCGAGAGCCGCGGAGGCGCCCAGGATCTTGAAGAAGCCGCGCCGCGAGAAGGCCTCGGGGGCCTCGGCCGCGCCGGCCGGGAACTCGGCCGGGTGCGCGCCTCCGCCCTCGCGCTCGGCGAGGCTCCGCCAGCGCTCCCGGCCGTCCGCCGGCGCCTCCCCCCGCCCCTCTCCGAGGACGTGCAGCGCGCCCTTCCCTAGCGGTGGCATGTCGTGCAGCTCGTCCGGGTGCGGATGTCGTACTTCCGGTGGAGCTCTCGGCCCAGGGCCAGCGGGTCGGCGCCAGGCGGCGTCCAGCCCATGGCGGTCACCGCCTCCGCCGGACGCAGGTTCGGCGCCGGGTTCCGGTGGCAGTCGAGGCACCAGCCCATGGTGAGCGGCGCCACCTGGAAGATGGTGGGCATCTGGTCGACGCGGCCGTGGCAGGTCTCGCAGCCCACGCCCTTGTTCACGTGGATGGCGTGGTTGAAGTAGACGAAGTCCGGGAGCTGGTGGACCCGCACCCAGGCGATGGGCCGACCGGTGAAGTAGCTCTGCCTCACCGGCTCGAGCTTGGGGCTCTTGCTCCAGACCTGGGCGTGGCAGTTCATGCACAGGGCCGTCGAGGGGATCCCGGCGCTGGCGCCCTTCTCCGCGCCCGGGTGGCAGTAGCGGCAGTCGATGGCGTCGTCGACCACGTGGTGGCGGTGGTCGAACTGCACCGGCTGCTGGACCTCGTCGAGCTGGGCCGTGCCCGCCGGCACGCGCCAGAAGACGAGGATGGCGCTCAGGGTGGCGACGGCTCCCCCCGTCAGGACTGCCAGCACTGCCTTGAACTTCGCGTTGGAGCTTCGAGTAAAGAGTGCGCCCATGCACCAGGTCGGGGTGCGGCCCTCCACTCCGGCGCCATGCGCGCCCGGGCTCGCGGCGGCCGACAAGATGGCGACGCGCTCGGGCTCGCACAGCTCTCTTTTGGGTCGAACCTAAACGTTTACTCGCCTGGGACGGAGCGCACTTGGCTGGCTCGCGCTTCGGGGCTAAGT
>DATBLK010000266.1:0-3271 GCA_036555405.1 Anaeromyxobacteraceae bacterium | reverse complement strand
TGGCGGTGGAGGCGCTCCGGTCGCTCCGCACCGCGCTCCAGTTCTCGCTCCTCGAGGCCCGCTCGAACCTCCTCTGCGTCGGGGGCGCCAGCCCCAACGCCGGGAAGAGCTTCGTCGCCACCAACCTCTCCTGGGTGCTGGCCGACGCCGGGAAGCGCGTCGTCCTGGTGGACGCCGACCTGCGCAAGGGCCGGCTCCACCACTACCTCGGCGGCGACCGCAACAACGGCCTCAGCGACGTCGTCGCCGGCGTCCTGCCGCTCGAGCAGGCGCTGCGGCCGACGCAGATCGCCCAGCTCCACTTCCTCCCCACCGGGGCGCTGCCGCCGAACCCGCTCGACCTCCTGGGGTCGGAGCGCTTCCGCGGGGTCCTCGACGACCTCTCGCTCCGCTACGACCTCGTGCTCCTCGACACCCCGCCCATCCTGGCGGTGGCCGACGGCGCCGTCATCGCCCGGCTCGCGGGCGTGAACATGATCGTGCTCCGCGCCGGGCGCCACCCGGTGCGCGAGATCGCCCTCGCCGCCAAGCGCTACCGCCAGAACGGCGTCGTCATCCACGGCGCCATCATGAACGACGTGAAGCTCGAGGCCCGCTTCTCCGGGACCTACGCCTACCACTACCAGTACGAGTACAAGCGGGACGTGTAGGCGTCCCGGCCCCGCCTCGATGCGCCCCCTCGCCCGCTTCCTCCCCGCCCTGGCCTGGGCCGCGGGGGTCTTCTGGCTGTCGTCCCAGTCGAGCCCGCTCCCCTTCCTGCCCGAGGGGCTCTTCACCTTCGACAAGGTCCTGCACGCGCTCGAGTACGCGGCGGGCGGCGCGCTCCTCGCCTGGGCGCTCCTCCCCCGCGGGCCCCGGGCGGCCTTCCTCCTCGCCGCCCTGCTGGCCGCGGCCTACGGGGCGAGCGACGAGGTTCACCAGGGCCTGGTGCCGGGCCGCGACGGGAGCCTCGCCGACTGGGTCGCCGACCTGGCCGGCGCCGTGGCCGGGGCGTGGGCGCTCGTCCGGGCGCGGCGGGGGAAGCCGGCGGGCGGCTGACGGCCCGGATCAGGGCCAGGGGCGTACCGTCGCGAAGAGCGCCTCGCCGCCCTTCTCGTCCGTGATCTGGTGGACGATGCGCTGGTCCTTGGAGATCGTCAGGCGCGACTGGGCCTGGCGCGCCGGGAGCCGCACCCGGAAGGTGACGGTGTCCCGGCGCGCGTCCTCGAGCGTCAGCTCCAGCGACTCGCCGGCGGGGAGGGCGAAGCGCTCGGGGCGCCGGAAGCGCATCTCGCGCCCCTCCTCGCTCACCTGCTCCCAGCGCTGCCAGGCGAGCTTCCCCAGGTGGCCGCGCAGGTACTCGAGCCGCGGGTCGATCGCCGGCGGCCCCTGGCGCGACCCCTTGATGACGCGGACGCGCACCGGGATGGCGGGTTCGGCGGGCGCCGCGGCCCGGGGCGCCAGGCCGGCGGCGAGGGAGATGGCGACCAGGGCGCTCGTCCGCTGCATGGCGTTCCTCCCCATGACCCTACGACCCCTCCGCGGCCTCGCCGAGCAGCACCACCGGCCCCTCTTCTCCGGTGAGCACCACCGGCGCGAACCCTTCGGCCACCACCTCGACCTCGCCGGCGAGCGGCGCGACGTCGGCCTCGCCCCCGAAGTAGAGGACCAGGCCGAGCGCGAGCGCCGCCGGCGCCAGGGCCGTCGCCGCCGCCACCGCCCGGTGCCGGGCGAGCCAGCGCAGGGCGCCGGCGAGCCCCCGCCGCCCGACGCGGGCCATGACCTCGTCCGCGAGAGGCGCGAGGTCCACCCTCGCCGCCGCCGCCAGGAGCCCCTCGGCGACGAGGCCGGCCGCGGCCGCGCCGTCGGCGAGCCGCGCCTGGCAGGCGTCGCAGCCGGCGAGGTGGCGGCGGAGCGCCTCCTCGTCCGCGGCGCCGAGCTCGCCGGGGCGCGCCGAGAGCATGGGGGCGAAGCCGAGGCACTCGCGGCTCACGGTCCTTCCTCCTCCTGCGGGTCCTTCGGGCCGCCGGCGTCTCCTCCGAGGCCGGCGTAGCCGCGGAGCAGCGCCTGCATCTTCTTCCGGGCGTGGAAGAGCCGGCTCATCACCGTCCCCTTCGGGATCTCGAGCCGCACCGCCAGCTCCTCGTACGACAGCCCCTCGAGCTCCCGGAGCACGAGGATGGTCCGGTGCTGCGCCGGCAGCGCGGCCAGCGCCTCCTCGATCTTCCCCAGCAGCTCGCGGCGGAGGGCGTTCGCGTGCGGGTCGGCGCCGAGGCTCGTCGCCAGGATGCCGTCGCCGGCGCCCCCGAGGTCGCTCTCCCGCACCTCGTCCACGCTCTCCCTCCGCGAGGCTCGCTCGTGCCGCACCTGGTCGATGGCGATGTGGGTGGCGATCCGCAGCACCCAGGTGGAGAACGACGACTCGCCCTTGAACCCGTCGAGCCCGCGGTGCACGCGCACGAAGGCCTCCTGGGCCACGTCCCAGGCCTGGTCCCGGTCCTTCACGATGCCGAGCGCCACGGCGTACACCTTCCGCTGATAGCGGACCACGAGCACACGGAAGGCCTCGCCCTCGCCGGCTCGGGCTCGCGCGACCAGCGAGAGGTCGTCGGCTTCCATCGGGTCGGACGCGCGGCGAGCGGGGAAATTCACCGCGGTGGGGAAAGGTACCACGGCCTCCCCGGCGGCCGGGCGGCGCGGCCCGCGGCAAGGTGTGGGCCCGGGCCGGGCGCCGCGTTATGCTTTCCCGCTCCCGGCAGGCGCGGAATGCCGCGAAACCCGGGCTGTTTCGACCCTCATGAGCGCCGCCTACGGAGAGATCGCGCGACTCCTGGGCGGGGCGCGCCGGCGCGAAGGGCGGCTCGTCCTCGCCACCGCCGCCGCGCTGGGCCTCGCGGGCGCGCTCGCCGCGCTCCTGCTCGGCGCGCTGGCGGCGCGGCGCGGCATGGGGCCGGTTCTCCAGGCGCTCTCGCTCGGCGCGGCCGGCCTCTCGCTCGCGGGCGCGCTCTGCTGGGCGGCCCTCGCGCTCCTGCGCCGCGCGGCCTCCGAGGAGGCGGTGGCCCGCACCCTGGGCCGGGCCCTGCCCGGCGTCCGCTCCGACCTCCTCACCGCGGTGGAGCTCCGGCGCGACCGGGAGGCGCTCGCGGCCTCGGGCTGCTCGCTCTCGCTCGCCGAGGAGCACGCGGCGCGCACCGCCGGGCGGGTGCGCGGCCTCGACCTCGCGGCCGCGCTCCCCGGGACGGCGGCGCGCCGGGCCGCGCTCGCGCTCGCCCTGGCGCTCGTCGCCAACCTC
>DATBLK010000258.1:0-9923 GCA_036555405.1 Anaeromyxobacteraceae bacterium | reverse complement strand
TTCCGCTCGATGAGCCGCACCAGGCGGCGGCGGTCGATGGCGAGCTCGAGCGCCGTCTCGAACTCGCCGGAGCGGCCGTCGCCGTACTGGTGGAAGTGGTCGGCGCCGGCCATCATCGCCGCCACCGCCTCCGCCGGCGGGGCGGCGGCGGTGAAGGCCAGGATGGCGAGGTCGTGCCTCCGCGGGCGCACCTCCTGGATGACCTCGATCCCGTTCCGCCTCGGCATCATGAGATCCACCGCCAGCGCGCCCACGCGGGCGGTGGTCTTCCGGATCGCCTCCTCGCCGTCGGCGGCCGTGACCACGGCGTAGCGCGGGTAGCGCCCGAGGGCGTCGGCGCGCTCGCGGCCCGGGACGGCCGCGAGGCGGGTCCTGAGGTGGTCGAGGTGGGCGGGGTCGTCGTCGGCGACGACCACGACCAGGTCGTGCTCGTCGGGCCTGTCCCAGGGCCGGGCCACAGCCCAGGCTATCACCGGGAGTGGGATCGGGAAGCCCCGCGGTCGGGGGATGGGGCAGGCGGCCGCAGGAGGATCGCCTCCACGGCGGCGCCGCGCCGGATCCGCGCCGGGCCGGGAGGGAGCACCGCCAGCGCGTCGTGGCCCGTCACCGAGGTGAGGGCACCCGAGGACTGGGTGGCGAGCGGCTCGACCCAGAGCACGCCGCCACGCAAATGGGCGCGGGCACGGAGGTAATAGGTGAGCCCGGGCTCCTTTTCCTGCGCGGCTGCGAGGCGCGCCGGAAGCACGGGCCGCCCTCCCCCCCGGAGGCCGGCCAGGGCGCGGAGCGCCGGCCGCACGAAGAGCTCGAAGGTCACGAGCGCGCTCGCGGGGTTCCCCGGGAGGCCGAAGACCGCGGTGCGGCCCATCCGGCCGAAGGCGATGGGGCGTCCCGGGCGCATCGCCACGCGCCAGAAGTCGAGGACCGTCCCCTGCGCCTCGAGCGCCGCCCGGGTGAGGTCGCGGTCGCCCACCGAGACGCCGCCGCTGGTCACCAGGGCGTCGAAGCCGGCGGCCGCGGCCACCGCCGCGCGGATCGCCCCGGGGTCGTCGCCGGCGAGCGGCAGGAGCACCGGCTCGGCGCCGGCCTCGGCGCAGGCGGCGGCGATGCCGTGGCTGTTGGAGTCGTGGATCTGGCCCGGCGCCGGCGCGCGGTCGACGGGCACGAGCTCGTCGCCGGTCGCCAGGACCGCGACGCGCGGTCGCCGGTGCACCGCCACCTCGGTCCGGCCGAGCGCCGCCGCCAGTCCCACGGCGCCGGCGTCGACCGGCGCCCCGAGGGGGAGCGCCACCGCGCCCGCGGCCACGTCGTGGCCCGCCGGCCGGACGTAGCGCCCGCGGACCGCGGCGCGCCGGAACCGGGCCGACCCGCCCCGGCGCTCGACCTCCTCCTGCATCTCCACCGAGTCGGCGCCCCTCGGCAGCGGCGCCCCGGTGAAGACGCGGGCGCAGGCGCCGGGCGGGAGATCCGACCTCGGATCCCCGCCGGCGGCGACCTCGAAGGCGACCCGGAGGCGCGCCCCGGGGCGCGCGGCGTCGGCGGCGCGCAGCGCGTAGCCGTCCATCTGGGAGTTGTCGAACGGGGGGACGGCGCTGCGGGCGACGATCTCCTCGGCGAGGGCGCGCCCCAGCGCCGCGCGGAAGGGCACGCGCTCCGCCGGGAGCGGCGCCACGTCGGCCAGGCTGTCGAGGACGCGGCGGAGCGCCGCCCCGGGTTCGAGCACGGTCCGCTTCTCGCCTCGCGCGGCCGCCTTGTCAACCCTGGTGCTCCGGAAGGGCTCGACCGCGGGGCGGACGCGTGCCATCTTCCCGCGCCGTGGCGGGACGAGGGCAGCGGACGGGGCGGGGGGCCGGCGGCGGCAGCACGCGGACGCGCGGACCCCGGGTGACGGGGACCTTCACCCGTCACCGCGACGGCTACGGGTTCGTCGCCCGGCTCGACCGCGCCGGCGAGGACCTCTTCGTCCCGCCGGCCGAGGTCGGGGAGGCGCGGGACGGCGACCTGGTCCGCGTCGAGGTGGCCCCGGCGCCCGGCGGCCGGACCCTGGCCCGGAACGTCCGGGTCCTGGAGCGCCGGCGCCGCTGGCTCCTCGGGACCTACTTCGCGCGCGGGCGCTCGAGCTTCGTGCTCCCGCTGGACCGCGACCTCGCGGTCCCGGTCCCGGTGCCCGCCACCGACCTCGCCGTCGACGGCGACATGGTCAAGGTGGCGCTCGACGCCGGCGCCGGGCGGCTGGCGGGGTCCGTGGCCGAGCGCGTCGGCGCGCCCGGCGACGCCCGCGTCGAGGCCCTGCGCGTCGCCTACGGGCGCGGCTTCGGCGACCTCTTCCCCGAGGAGGTCCGCGCCGAGACCGCCCGCGTCCCCGACAGGGTGCGGCCCCAGGACCGCGAGGGCCGGCGCGACCTCACGCGGTTGTCGCTCGTCACCATCGACGGGGAAGACGCACGCGACTTCGACGACGCCGTGTACGTGGAGCGGGCGGCCGGGCGCCGCGGCGGCTTCCGGCTCGTCGTCGCCATCGCCGACGTCGCCCAGTACGTGAGCGCCGGGAGCGCCCTCGACGCCGAGGCGCGGCGGCGGGGGACGAGCGTCTACTTCCCGTCGCTGGTCCTGCCCATGCTCCCGGAGCGGCTCTCGAACGGCATCTGCTCCCTGAACCCCGGGGTGGAGCGGCTCTGCCTGGCCGCCGACCTCCACATCGACGAGCGCGGCGAGACCACGGCCAGCGAGATCTACCCGGCGGTGATGCGCAGCGCCGCCCGCTGCACCTACGACGAGGTCGCCGGCGTGCTCGCCGACGAGCGGGCCCCGCGCCGGGAGGACCTCGCCGGCGGGTTCGCCGTCATGGCCGAGCTCCAGCAGCGGCTCTCGGACATGCGGGCGCGGCGCGGCGCCATCGACTTCGACCTCCCCGAGGCGCGGGTGGAGCTCGCCGCCGACGGCCGCGTCCTCGGGATCTCGAAGCGCCCCCGGAACCGCGCCCACCGCGTCGTCGAGGAGTTCATGCTGGCCGCCAACGAGGCGGTGGCGCGCCACTTCGGCCGGCGGCGCCTCCCGGCCATCTACCGGGTCCACGGGATGCCGGACGAGGAGAAGCTGGAGGCCTTCCGGACGCTGGCCGCGGCGCACGGCTTCGAGGTGCCCGGGGGGGCGCTGTCGCCGCGGGCGCTGAACGCGCTCCTGGCGCGGTTCCGGGGGCACGCCCAGCAGCGGGCGCTGAACCAGCTCCTGCTCCGGGCGATGATGCAGGCCATCTACAGCACCGAGAACATCGGCCACTTCGGCCTGGCGGCCGACCACTACCTCCACTTCACCTCGCCGATCCGCCGCTACCCCGACCTGGCGGTGCACCGCCTCCTGCGGGCGGGGTGGGGGATGGAGCCGGGGGCCCGGCCGTCGGCGGCCGAGCTGGAGGAGGCCGCGCTCCTGTCCTCGGAGCGCGAGCGCGCGGCGATGCAGGCCGAGCGCGAGGTGCACGCCTTCTACGCCGCGACGCTGATGCAGGGGCACGTCGGGGAGCGCGTTCCCGGGGTGGTCGCCAGCGTCGCCGAGCCGGGGCTGTTCGTCGAGCTCCAGCCCTGGTTCGTGGAGGGGCTGGTGCGCTCCGCCGACCTCGGCCCGGGCTTCGCCCTGGACGTCCGCCTCCACGCGCTGGCGCAGCGATCCACCGGGCGCGCCTTCCGGGTCGGCGACCGCGTACAGGTGGAGATCGTCGCCGCGAGCCCGGCGCGGAGGCAGGTCGACCTGGCGCTGGTCGAGGGAGGACGGGTCCTGCGAGCGGAGAGGGAGCGGGAAGCGGGCCGCGGAGAGGCTCGGGCGCACGGCCGGGTTCGCGCTCGCGGTCGCGGTCGCGGTCGAGGTGGAGGTCGGGGTCGGGGGCGAGCCGGATGCCCCTCTCCCCCGCGCCCGCGGGGGAGAGGGCCGGGGTGAGGGGGAGCGTCGCGCTCGGGTAGAGTCCCCCCTCCATGCTCTGGCTCGTGCTCGCGGCCGCCGGGTTCGGCGCCGGCGTCGTGAACGCCATCGCCGGCGGCGGCTCGCTGCTCTCCTTCCCGGCCCTGCTCCTCACCGGCATGGGCTCGGTGGCCGCCAACGCGACCAACACGCTGGCGGTGTGGCCGGGGACGGCCTCCTCGACCTGGGCCTACCGGAGGTTCATCGGCGAGGAGCGGCGGCGCGCCCTGGTCCTCGCCCTGCCCTCGACCCTGGGCGGCCTCCTCGGGTCGGTCATCCTCATCCACACCCCGGAGAAGTACTTCAGCGCCGTCGTGCCCTGGCTCATCCTCTTCGCCTGCGCCCTGCTGGTGGCCCAGGAGCCCATCGGCCGCTTCGTCGCCGCCCACCGGGCCCAGGGCGAGGGGCGGGTGCCGGCGCCGCTCTGGGTGGCCCAGCTCCTCATCTCGGTCTACGGGGGCTACTTCGGCGCCGGGATCGGCATCCTCATGCTGGCCGCCATGGGCATCCTCCTCCCCTCGAGCATGCAGCACGCCAACGCGCTGAAGGTGCTCTTCGCCATGGTCATCAACGGCGTCGCGGCCGCGTACTTCCTGGCCCTGGGCGCGGCCTCCCTGCCCGAGGCCGCTCTCATGGCCGCGGCGTCGCTCGCCGGCGGCGTCGCCGGGGCGCGCCTCGCCCAGCGGATGCCGGCGCGCGCGCTGCGCGGCGCGGTCGTCGCCTACGGCGTGGTCGTGGCGCTGGTCCTCATGCGCCGCGGGTGAGTCAGGCGGCCTGGACTTGCCGCGCGAACCAGATGAGCGCCTCGAGGGCGTTGGTGGTGGTGAGGATCCCGACGAGCTTCCCGTTCTCGTCCACCACCGTGATGCCGTTCAGCTTGCGGTCGTGGATGATCCGGGCGCAGTCGACGAGGTTCGTGTCCGGCGTGACCGTGTTGGGCTTCGGGTTCATCGCCGCGGTCACCGGCGTCTTGGCGAGGAGGTAGTGCACCTCCCAGGTGTCGAGGGAGGTCGACTTCCCGGGCGAGAAGGTGAGCAGGCTCCGCTCGGTGACGAGCCCGACGAGCTTGCCGGCCTTCATCACCGGCAGGCGCCGGATCTTCTTCTCCTTGAGGAGGTGGATGGCCTCGACGACCGTGGCGCCGGCGTCGATGGTGATGGGGTTCGGCGTCATCCAGTCGCGGACCTTGATCTTCGTTTCCATGCTCGCGCCCCTCCACACCCGCAGCACCCGCAGGAACGCAGGACCCGCAGGCCCCGCAGGCCCCGGATGATACCCAGCTCCAGCCCCCGGTGGGGCTCCAACCGACGAGGCCGCCGCCGGCCGGTCAGGTCCGGAGCCGGACCACCGTCACCGCGTCGCCCCCCTCGTGCCCCTCGCCGGGCCGGTGCGCGCCGACGTAGGGCGAGGCCCCGAGGTGCTCGCGCAGCGCCTGCTTCAGGGCCCCGGTCCCGTGGCCGTGCAGGATGACGCAGTCGCCGGCGCCCTCGGCGAAGAGGGTGTCGAGGAAGCGGTCGACCTCGCGGAGCAGCTCGTCCACCCTCAGGCCGCGAGCGTCGAGGCGCCGCTCCGGCGCCCGGACCGCCGCCGGGCGGAGGGCATCCGCCGCCTCGAGCCGCTCGGCCCGGCCGCGCCCGAAGCCGGGGGCCGCCGGAGGGGAGCCGCGGAGCGGCAGGAGGTCGGCGGCCGGACGCCGGACCTTGAGCCCGCCGACGCGCACCAGGGCCTCGCCCCTGCCCGCCTCCAGGACCTCCCCCTCCTGGCCCAGCGAGGCGACGCGCACGCGTGCCCCCGGCTCGAGAGGCTGGCCCGGGTCGGCCTCGGCGCCGGCGGCGGCGCGGGCGCCGGCGGCCCGCGCCGCGCGGGCCACCGTCTCCTGCCAGCCGGCGAGCAACCGCGCCGCCTCGGTCGCACTCCGGGCGGTGGGAGCGGCCTGCACCCCGGCGAGGACGCGGGCCACCTCGGCCCGCGCCGCCTCGATCTCGCCGGCCACCGCCTCGCCGAGGCGCGCCGCCGCCTCCCGCTCGGCCCGCCGCGCCGCCGCCTCGCGCTCGCCCGCGCTGGCCGCGGCCGCCGTGGCGCGGGCGGCGGCGGCCCCGGCCTCGCGGCGGGCCGCCTCGAGCCGCGCCCGCTCCTCCTCCAGCGACCGGAGCGCGGCCGCGAGCGACCCGCCGCCGCCGAGGGCCTCGCGGGCGCGGTCGACGATCCGCGCCGGGAGGCCGACGCGGCGGGCGACCTCGAGCGCCGAGGAGCTGCCCGGCGAGCCGAGGTGGAGCTGGAAGGTGGGCGCCATCCGCTCGGGGTCGAAGCCGACCCGGGCGTTGGCGTAGCGCGCGTCGGCGAGGGCCAGCGCCTTGAGCTCGTCGAGGTGAGTGGTGACGAGGACGGTGGCGCCGGCGCCGGTGAGGGCCTCGAGGAGCGCCGCCGCCAGCGCCGCGCCCTCGCGCGGGTCGGTGTCGGCCGCGATCTCGTCCACCAGCGCCAGCGAGGCCGGCCCGGCCGCGGCCAGGATCTCCCGCACCGCCGCCAGGTGCGCCGTGAAGCTGGACAGGTCGCGCGAGAGGTCGCCGCGCTCGCCCACGGCGGCGACCACCGAGGCGTAGAGCGGAAGCCGCGAGCCGCGCGCGGCGGCGACCGGCAGGCCGGCGCGGAGCATGAGCGCCGCGAGCCCCACCGCCGTGACCGCGACCGTCTTCCCGCCGCCGTTGGGACCCGAGATCACCAGGGCCCGCGCCGGCGGCGCCAGCCGCAGGTCGCTCGCCACCACCTCCTTCCCCTGGAGCACGAGCAGCGGGTGGCGCAGGGAGAGGAGCTCCAGGCCCCGGGACGGCGCCGCGAGCTCCGGCGGGCTGGCGTCGAGGTCGCCGGCGAGCCGCGCCGCCGCCTCCAGGACGTCGAGCTCGGCGAGGAGGGCGGCGTCGCGGAGCAGCGCCGGGGCGCGGCGCCCCACCGCCTCCGAGAGCTCGCGGAGGACGCGCTCCTCCTCCTCGGCGGCCATCGCGCCGGCGATGGCCAGCTCGTTCCCCTGCTCGACCAGGGCCTCCGGCTCGACGAAGAGCGTCTGGCCCGACTGCGAGGCGTTGTGGACGATCCCGGGGAGGGCCCCCCGGTCGCTCGCCGGGACGGGGAGCACGTAGCGGTCGTTGCGGATCGTGAAGTACCGGTCCCGCAGGTGGCGCGAGACCTCCTCGTCGGCGAGGAGCCCCTCCACCCGGGCCTTGAGCGCGCGGTGAAGCCCGCGGGCGCGGTCGCGGCAGGCGGCGAGCGCGGGGCTGGCGCGGTCGGACACGGCGCCCGTCGGCTCCACCGCCTCCTCGATCCGGTCGGCGAGCCGCTCGTCGCCCTCGAGCGGGGCGGCGAGGGCCGAGAGCCGCGGGCAGTCGCTCCCCCGGCCCGAGAGGAAGGCGCGGGTGCGGGCGGCGGCGCGCGCCAGGGCGGCGCACTCGCGCAGCGCCAGCGGCTCGAGGGCGCCGCCGCGGCCGGCGCGGAGCAGGTGCGGCCCGGCGGCGCCGGCTCCGCCGAGCGGGAGCGGGGAGCCTTCCTCGGCGAGCCGCCGCGCCTCCTCCACGCGGCCGAGCGCCTCGCCGACGTCCGCGGCGGAGTCGAGGAAGGGACGGGCGCGGGCGCGCTCGCGCCCACCGGCGAGGCGGCAGCGCCCCGCCAGGGCCGCCAGCAGCTCCGGCCAGCCGAGCTCCTCCAGCGTCCTCGCGTCCATGGCGCGAGGAGTGTAGCGCGGCGTCGGCCGCCGGCGACCGGTGGTATCGTGCCGGGCGTGGGCCCGCTCGCCGCCGCGACGATCGTCGCCGCCGCCCTCGCCTCCGGGACCCGGGTGGCTCCGGCCGCTCCGGCGGGTCCTCTCGGCCACGAGGCGGCCGCGCGCGCCGTCGAGGAGGCCCGGGCGGAACGGACGGCCGGCCGGGAGGACCTCGAGCGCGTCGCGCTGGAGCGGGCGGCGGCGGCCGACCCGGGCTGGGACCTGCCGCGGCTCGACCTGGCGGAGCTGCTCCTGCGAGCCGGCCCGGGGGAGTCGGGGGCGGGCGGGCTGCAGGCGCGCGCCGGGGCCCTCCTCGCCGAGGCCGGTCGCCTCCGGGAGGAGAACCCGCGCCTCCACCGCCTCCGCGGCGCGCTCCTGGAGGTCGACGGAGACCTGGCGGGCGCCGCGGCCGCCTACGCCCGGGCCCTGGAGCTGCGCGAGGACGCCGAGGTCGCGCTCCGGCTCGGCCTCGTGCTCCAGGCGGCGGGCCGGGCCGCCGAGTCCGCCGACGCGCTCTCGCGGGCGCTCCGCTTCCGGCCGCGCGACCGCCTGGCGCGCTCGGCGCTCGCCGATGCGCTCGGGGCCATGGGCCGCCGCGCCGAGGCCGAGGCGCTGCTGCGCGAGCTCGTCGCCGAGGAGCCGGCCTCGGCGGCGCCGCTGCGGCGCCTGGCCCGCTTCCTCGCGGACGGGGGCGAGGTCGAGCGAGCGGCCGCCGTCGAGCGCGAGGCGCAGGCCCTGGAGACGGCGCCGCGCCGGCTCAGGCCGCTGCAGCGCGACCGGCGCTAGGCGAGCGAGCGCGATTCGCGAACGCCCGCACGGCTTCTGGGCGTGGGGGAACCGGCGCCGTGCTCCCCCTCGCGCCGCGAAAGCCGCTCCAGGAGCCAGGCGAGCGCGAGCCCGCGCGGCACGCCGAGCAGCAGCCCCGGCAGCGCCCCCGGGAGCGGCGTCGAGAGCCAGGTGAGCCAGGTGAGCGCCTCGGAGAGGAGCCACAGGCCGCCGAGGAAGGCCGCGAGCGCCCGGAAGCGCCGCGGCCCGGGCGCCACGGCGTGGAGGCCCAGCGCGGCGAGCACCCCGCCCACGGCCGAGAACGCGACGCTCACCGCGGTCGCCGAGTCGACGAGCGGGAGGCTCCGGAAGGCCTCGGGCATGTCCTCCAGGCGGAGGTGCGGCGGGCGCGCCCAGCGGGCGGAGGAGCAGGCCGCGTCGAAGGCGAGGTGGACGAGCGCCGCGAGGAGCGCCAGGGCGGCGGTGCGCCGCGGGGAGGGGGCGGTCTCGGGCATGCGCCTCGGTCGGGGCCCGGGCAGGATGCCACACCGCGAGGCGCGCCGGGCCGGCGCGTAGTAGCTTCTCCCCGCGTGAGCGGACCGCCCCGGGCGAAGGCAGACGCGGAGCTGGTGGCGCTGGCCCTCGCCGGCGACGGGCGGGCGCACCGGGAGATCTACGACCGGTACCGCCCCGCGGCGCACCGGGTGGCGCGCGGCTTCGCCGAGTTCGACGAGGACGACCTCGAGGACGTCGTCCAGGAGACGTTCGTCCGCGTCTACCAGAACCTGGGCCGCCTGAAGGAACCGGCGCGCCTCGCCGCCTGGGTGCTCACCATCGCGCGGAACCGCGCCCTGACGAGGCTCGCCCGGCGCCGCGCCCGGCAGGAGGTCGCCGAGGACCTGGCGAACGAGCGCGCGGCCCGCGGCGAGGAGGCCACCGAGATGGCCGACCCCGAGGCCGACCTCGAGCTCGCCGTGGTGCGGCGCATCATCGATGGGCTTCCCGACGGACCGGAGAAGGAGACGGTTCGCCTCTTCTACGTCGAGGGGAACCTCTCGGCGAGGGAGATCGCCGACCGCCTGGGCGTGGGCAAGAGCGCGATCACGATGCGCCTGGAGCGCTTCCGGACGCGCGTGAAGCGCAGGCTCCTCGCCGAGGTGGCCAGGCTCCGGGGCGAGGAGTCTACAGCGCGGAGCAAGGCACGGAGCAAGGCACGATGAGCGGGCGCCACCTCGACGAAGCCAGCTACCGTGGCCTCCTGGGCGGCACCATCGAGGCCGGCGAGGCGCGGCGGGTCGCCGAGCACCTCGAGGCGGGCTGCGAGGCGTGCGAGACCTGGCTCGAGAGCCGGGAGCCGGACCTCCTCGACGGCGCCACCGACCTCGCGCTCTCCCGGGTCTCCCCGCCGGGATCGGCCGGAAACGACCTGGAGTACGGGAGGATCCGCCGCCGGGTC
>DATBLK010000286.1:0-4639 GCA_036555405.1 Anaeromyxobacteraceae bacterium | reverse complement strand
CCTACAGTCCGGAGACCAGGCGGAGGGTGCCGGCGGCCGGCGTCACCGCGGTCCCGTCGCCGAGCTGGCCGGAGCCGTTCGCGCCCCAGCACTTCAGGCGTCCGCCGGTGGTCACGGCGCAGCCGTGGGCGTCGCCGGCGGCGACGAGCGCCGCCCCCTCGCAGGCGCCGCCGGCCTTGAGGAGGCCGCCCTGGCAGGCGAAGCCGCAGGCGCCGTCGACGCAGGCGGCGGCGGCGCCGGCCGGGACCGGGAGCGGGGTGCAGTCGGCGCAGGAGGCGCCGCAGTGGCCGGCGTCCTCGACGAAGCAGGTGGCGCCGGCCCCCGCGCCGCAGGCGACCTGGCCCGGGCCGCACTGGTTCCCCTGGAGGGGCGGGATCCGCGCGGACATCACCTCTTCTCGAGCAGCACGCTCGCCTGCCCGCTGCCCTCGGGCAGCCAGGGGAGCTTCGCAAGGGCCCGGACCGCCCCGGCGCCCTGCGCCGTCGCCACCTGGACCGCGCGCTCCAGCGGCGCGTAGAGGAGCGGGCCCGGCGTGCAGACGGCGAGGACCCGCTCCGGCCCGGGGCGGCCGTCGAGGACCGCGCCGCCCGGGAGCTCGACCCTCCCGGCGGCCAGCGCTCCCCCGTCGCCCTCGCTGGGGAAGAGGCGCGAGACCTTGCCCTGGGCGTCGACCGAGACGATCCAGAGGTGGCAGGGGGACGGGAGGCTGACGCGGAAGCGGAGGGCGGCGTCGGCGCGCACCACCTCGCCGTCGCCCAGGAGCCGCGCCCCCCCGCCGCCGTTCCCGAAGACCGCGAGGCCCACGCCGCCGAACCCCTTCACCCCCCCGCCCCAGTCCGGCGGCAGTCCGTCGCCGGCGGGCGAGAGGAGGAGGAGCACCGCCGCGGCCGCGGCCGCGGCGGTCACCGGGGCCAGCACCGGCACCCGCAGCCACGACGGCAGCCAGCGCCTCGCGGCGGCGGCCTCCACCGCCTCCACCGTGGCCGGGTAGACGGTGCGCAGGAACTCCTCGCCCTGGCGGCGCATCTCCTCGAGCTGCTCGGAGCAGCGCGCGCAGAGCGCGATGTGGTCGCGCACCGGCGAGCCGACCGGGTCGGCGAGGTGGCGCTCCAGGGAAAGCGCCGAGGGGTGCCGCTGGCTCATCGCGCGCCCTCCCGGAGGAAGCGGCGGCTCTCCTCGAGGAAGCGCTCGAGCCGGCGGGCCACGGTGCGGCGCGAGATCCCCAGCGCCTCGGCCAGCTCCGTCTGCTCCATCCCGTCGACGAGGACGCCCACCGCCACCGCCTGGGTGGCCGCGTCGAAGCGCTCCAGCAGCGCCTGGGCCAGGGCGCGCTCCGGGTAGGCGTCGGCCTCGGGCCGCCCCTCGGCGAGCTCGAGCGCGGCCTCGCCGCCCTCCTCGCCCCGGCGGGCGGCGTTGCGGCGCAGGTTCAGGCAGTGGTTCGTGGCCACCCGGTAGATCCAGGGGAGGACGCTCGGCCGGTCCTCGAGCCTCTCCATGTCGCGAACGAGCTTCATGAACACTTCCTGGACGGCGTCCCGCGCCGCCTCGGGGTCCCGGAGCAGCCGGAGGCAGCGCCGGTAGACCGCCGGGCCGTACTCCCGGTACAGCTCCGCCGCCCTCGATCGACCATCCGCCAAGCGGTCTCCTCGCCCGGGATGACACCCGGGTGCGCTCCCGTGCGACAGGCCTCGACCGGGGCGAGCCTACGCCACCGGGGCCGGCCCGCAAGGAGCCTGCCTCCCTGCCCGGAAACCGAGCAGCCCCTGCCCCCGGGGCGGGCAGGAGCAGCCCCCGGAGCCCGGATCCGGCCGCGATCGGGCCTCCCGCCGCGGCATGCAGCGTGCTATGGAGGCGGCCGCATTCCTCCCCGGCACTCCAGGAGACAGGAAATCCCGATGGCGAACCTCACCCCGAAGCAGGTCCTCGAGCTGGCGAAGGAGAAGAAGGCCACCTACGTCGACCTGAAGTTCATGGACTTCATCGGCATCTGGCAGCACTTCTCCGTCCCCCTGTACGAGCTCAGCGAGGCGGTCTTCGAGGAGGGGCTGGGCTTCGACGGCTCGTCGATCCGCGGCTGGCAGGCGATCAACGCCTCCGACATGCTGGTGGTGCCCGACGCCCCGACCGCGGTCGTCGACCCGTTCATGGCCGAGCCGACGCTGTCGATCATCTGCGACATCGTCGACCCCATCACCAAGGAGGCCTACACCCGCGACCCGCGCAACATCGCCAAGAAGGCGGAGAAGTACCTCAGGTCCACCGGCATCGGCGACACCGCCTACTTCGGCCCCGAGCCCGAGTTCTTCGTCTTCGACGAGGTGCGCTACGACGCCGGCGTGAACCACGCCTTCTACAAGATCGACTCGGTGGAGGGACAGTGGAACACCGGCCGCGAGGAGCCGGGCGGCAACCTCGGCTACAAGCCCCGCTACAAGGAGGGCTACTTCCCGGTCGCGCCCACCGACTCGCAGCAGGACATCCGCACCGAGATGTGCCGCACGATGGAGTCGGTCGGCATCCAGCTGGAGAAGCACCACCACGAGGTGGCGACCGCGGGCCAGGCCGAGATCGACCTGCGCTTCGACTCGCTCGTGAACATGGCGGACAAGCTGCAGTGGTACAAGTACATCCTCAAGAACGTCGCCCGCCGGCACGGCAAGACCGTGACCCTCATGCCCAAGCCGCTCTACGGCGACAACGGCTCGGGCATGCACACCCACCAGTCGATCTGGAAGGCCGGCAAGCCGCTCTTCGCCGGCGACGGCTACGCCGGCCTCTCGGACCTCGCCATGTGGTACATCGGCGGCATCCTGAAGCACGGCCCGGCCCTGGCCGCCCTCTGCTGCCCGACCACCAACTCGTACAAGCGGCTCGTCCCGGGCTTCGAGGCCCCCATCAACCTCGCCTACTCGGCGCGCAACCGCTCGGCGGCGATCCGGATCCCCATGTACTCGCCGTCGCCCAAGGCGAAGCGCATCGAGTTCCGCTCGCCGGACCCGTCCTGCAACGGCTACCTCGCCTTCGCGGCCATGCTCATGGCCGGGCTCGACGGCGTGGAGAACAAGCTCAACCCCGGGCAGCCGCTCGACAAGGACATCTACGGCCTCTCGCCGGAGGAGCTGAAGGACATCCCCAAGATGCCGGGGTCGCTCGACGAGGCGCTCGACTGCCTGCACCGGGACCACGGCTTCCTGCTCAAGGGCGACGTCTTCACCGAGGACGTCATCGAGACCTGGATCCAGTACAAGTACGACAAGGAAGTGACCCCGGTGCGGATGCGCCCCTCGCCGCTCGAGTTCGCGCTGTACTTCGACATCTGACCTGGGGCGCCCGAGGCTAGACGCCGGCGGGCAACCTCACCGGGTTGCCCGGGTTCCCTGATGTCCCTGGGTGAGGGACGCCCGCGTTTCCCTTCGTTCGCCCGACGGTGCTAGCGTTCGCCCCAGAGTGCTAGCCTGTCGGCGCCACCAGCCATCCGGAGCACTTCGACGTCCGCTTCGCCTCGGCCGACGCACGCCTCGGCCAGCCGGAGATCAACATCGGCTTCATCCCGCCGGTGGGCACCACCCAGTCGCTGGCGCGGCTGCTCGGCCGTTCCCGCGCCCTCCGTTTCCTCTACGAGGGGACGCTGGTCTCGGCCGAGGAGTCCCTCGGAATCGGCCTCGTCGACCTCGTCGTCCCGCCGGAGAAGCTGCGCGCCGAGGTCCAGGCGTACGCCGCGGCGCTCGCAAGGAAGCCAGGCGAGGCGCTCGCGGCGATACGGCGCTGCGTCACGGAGGGGCCGGAGCTGCCGTACGACGAGGCCCTGTCCCTCGAGAGGGAGGCGGCGGCACATCTCGCCGGCACTCACGACCTCCGCGAGGGGCTGAGCGCCTTCCTCGAGAAGCGTCCGCCCAGGTGGAGGTGAGGTCGAATCTCGCCTCGGTCCCCTGAGCGCCGAGGTGCTGCCTGCCAACCGATCGACATCGGCGCGGGGGCGTCTCACCCGTGAGCGAGCTTCGCGCTCACGAGGCGGTTCAGGGAGACGTGTGCTTCCGCGGCCTCGATGGCGAGCTGCCGGTGCACCTGTGGAGGGATGCGCACCTTGAACTGGCCGCTGTAGCGGCGGGTGGCCAGCGGCGCCGGGATGGGCTCGCGCCTCCTTCCCATGTCCGCGACCTCCCGCTGCGCGGCCTCGACGATGCCGCGGAGCGCGCCTTCCTGCGACTTCTCGAGCCAGCTCATGCTCGGCAGCTCCGCGCACAGGCCAACGTACTCCTGGTCTTCCTCGGACCAGATGACGCGGTACGTGTACTTCCGGGCGACGTCGTGCCATCCAGCGGTCGCCGAAGACCCGCCTCGCCGCGAGGTCGTTGTGGAAGGCGCAGAGGAGCCGGATGCCATCGGTCGTCGACGGCCCGTCCCGGGCCCGCGGCACGACGTGGTCGAACTCCACCCGGAGCGTGGAGCCGCAGACGTCGCCGTCCTTCCCGCTGATCGGCCACTGGCAGCGTCCCCCGTCGCGCTTCCAGACCTCGCGCTTGACCCGGGCCGGGACGTGCGCCGGACCGGACGGCCGCGGCTGCTTCCGCGGCTTCGCGGACAGGCCCTTGCGCCTCGCCTGGTCCGCGAGGATGAGGTCCAGGCCGGCCTCGAGGAT
>DATBLK010000242.1:0-2937 GCA_036555405.1 Anaeromyxobacteraceae bacterium | reverse complement strand
GAGTACGGCGACTACACGCGGGGCCCCCGGATCATCACCGACGAGACCAGGAAGGAGATGCGCCGGATCCTGCGCGAGATCCAGACCGGGGCCTTCGCCAAGGAGTTCATCCTGGAGAACCAGGTGGGGCGCCCGGTCTTCGACAAGCTTCGCGAGGCGGAGCGGTCGCACCCCATCGAGGAGGTGGGCAAGAAGCTCCGGGACATGATGAGCTGGATCCGGGAGGCCAGGAAGGACTCGTCCGATCCCAACGCTCGTTGACTTTCGGGCCGAAGTCCTTATCCTACAGCCTCTTTTCGGGCCGGAAGGCGGCCGGCCCTCGCACGCACGGCAGGAAACACCGGGAGCCAGCCGCCGCGCTCCACTGATGGAGGCATCGAATCATCAACCAAAGAGACGCACGCACGACCCGTGACGCACGCACCAACCGGCGGATCAAGGCCCGCGAGGTGCGTGTCATCGGATCCGGCGGCGAGCAGCTCGGCGTGCTGCCGATCGATCAGGCCCTTCGCGCGGCCATGGACGAGGGCATGGACCTCGTCGAGGTGAGTCCCCTGGCCAAGCCGCCGGTCTGCAAGATCATGGACTACGGGAAGTTCAAGTACACCGAGAAGAAGAAGCAGAGCGAGGCGAAGAAGAAGCAGGTGGTGGTGCAGCTCAAGGAGGTCAAGCTGCGCCCGCGGACCGAGGAGCACGACTACGACGTGAAGATCAGGAAGATCCGCGAGTTCCTCGAGGAGGCGAACAAGGCCCGCGTCACGGTGATGTTCCGGGGCCGCGAGATCACCCACCGCGAGCTCGGCCAGGCGGTGCTCCAGAAGGTGATCGAGGACACCCGCGAGGTCGCGATCATCGAGTCGGCCCCGCGGATGGAGGGCCGGCAGCTGTTCATGATCCTGGCGCCGAACCCGAGGATGCTGCAGCGGCAGCGCGACCAGGCGAAGGCCAAGGCCGAGGCGGGGCGGCTCCAGGCGACCGCCGCCGGCGCCCGGCCGGCGCCCGAGGCGGCTCCCCCGCCCGCCGTGGAGCCGCAGGGCCCGGCCGGCGGGACCACGCCCCCGGCGCCCTGAGATCACGGAGAGGACATGCCCAAGCTGAAGACCAAGAGCGCCGCCAAGAAGCGCTTCCAGGTGAAGAAGAGCGGGGTCGTGAAGTTCCGCCGCGCCGGAGTGCGCCACCTCGCCACCTTCGGCAAGACGAAGAAGGAGAAGGTCCACCTCCGCGGGACGGGACACCTGGGCCCGGAGGACGCGAAGAAGATCCTGGAGTGCTTCCCCTACGCTCGCTGAGGCGGGGAGGCCGACGTCGCCCGGGCGGGGACCCGAAGCGCGGCCCCGAGCCGCCTCCCGCCGGCGAAACGAGGTGAAGGACGATGCGCATCAAGAGAGGGTTCAAGGCCCGCCGCCGGCGAAACCGCGTGCTCAAGCTCGCCAAGGGCTTCCGCGGCCGCCGCAAGAGCTGTTACAAGCGCGCCAACCAGGCGGTGGAGCGGGCGCTGGCCTACTCGACCCGCGACCGGCGCCGCCGCCGGCGCGACTTCCGCTCCCTGTGGATCGCGCGCATCAACGCCGCGGCGCGCGCCAACGGCATCTCCTACTCGCGGCTGGTCGCCGGCCTGCGGCGCGCGGGGGTGGCGCTCGACCGCAAGATCCTCGCCGACCTGGCGCTCTTCCTCCCGGCAGACTTCGCCGCCGTCGTGAAGGCCGCCCAGGCCTAGCGCGGCGATGGCCGACGTCGTCGCGCAGCTCGAGGCGGTCGCCGAGGCGGCCCGCGCCGCCGTGGCCGCGGCGGCGGACGACCGCGCCCTGGAAGAGATCCGCGTCCGCTTCCTGGGCCGCAAGGGCGAGATCCCGGCGGCGCTCCGGGGCATGGGCGCGCTGGCGCCGGAGGAGCGGCCGCGGGTCGGCGAGGTCGCGAACCGGGTCCGCGACGAGCTGGAGGCCCTCCTGGACCGGGCGCGGGCCCGCATCGCCGAGGCGCGCCTCGAGGCGGAGATCCGGGGCCCGGCGGCCGACGTCACGCTCCCGGGGCGACGCCTCCTGCCGCGGGGACACCGGCACCCGCTGACGCGCGCCGCCGAGGAGATCGCCGGGATCTTCGCCCGGCTCGGCTACGAGGTCGCGAGCGGGCCCGAGATCGAGCTCGACTGGTACAACTTCGAGGCGCTGAACATCCCGGCGGACCACCCGGCCCGCGACATGCAGGACACCTTCTACGTCGAGGCGGGCGCGCCGGGCGCCGGCCCGGGGGCGGGCGTGCTCCTGCGCACCCACACCTCGCCGGTGCAGATCCGGGCCATGCGGCGCAAGGGGCGGGCGCCGCTGCGCGTCATCTGCCCGGGCCGCGTCTACCGCTCCGACTACGACCAGACCCACTCCCCGATGTTCCACCAGGTGGAGGGGCTCTGCGTCGATCGCGCCATCACCTTCGCCGACCTGAAGGGGACGCTGGCCGCCTTCGCCCGCGCCTACTTCGGCCCCGGCACCCGGACCCGCTTCCGGCCGAGCTACTTCCCCTTCGTCGAGCCGGGTGCCGAGGTCGACGTCTCCTGCTCCCTCTGCGGCGGCGGCGGCCAGGTCTCCGGCCGGCGCTGCGGCACCTGCAAGGGGAGCGGCTGGCTCGAGGTGCTGGGCGCGGGGATGGTCCACCCGAAGGTGCTGGAGAACGGCGGGCTCGACCCGGCCCTGCACACCGGCTTCGCCTTCGGCATGGGCGTGGAGCGGCTGGCGATGCTGAAGCACGGCATCGACGACCTGCGGCTCTTCTTCGAGAACGACCTCCGCTTCCTCGAGCAGTTCTAGGGCGCATGCGCATCTCGATGAAGTGGCTCGCCGAGTACGTCGACCCGCCCGGGCCCGAGGAGCTGGCGCGGCGGCTGACGGCGGTGGGATTCGAGGTCGAGGCGGTGGAGCGGCTGGGCCAGGCACTCGACGGGGT
>DATBLK010000236.1:0-3528 GCA_036555405.1 Anaeromyxobacteraceae bacterium | reverse complement strand
TCGTGATCCCCCTCACCTCCACTTCGCAGACGCTGGGCGCCGCCCTCGGGGCTGCCCAGCGCGCCGGGGAGCTCGACTACCTCGAGATCGTCACCCACGGCGGCCCGGTGGTGGTGGGCGTGTTGCTCCTCCTCGCCGTCGCCTCGGTGGTCTCCTGGGCCATCATCGTGGCGAAGTGGCGGCAGCTGCGCCGCGCCCAGGACGAGTCGGTCCGCTTCCTCGAGAAGTTCTGGCAGTCGAAGCGCCTCGATGCCATCTACCAGGCCGCCGAGGGGCTCGCGGGCAGCCCCATCAGCCAGGTGTTCCGCGCCGGCTACGTCGAGCTCTCCAAGGTCACCGCCTCGAAGAAGGAGGGCGAATCGGCGATGAGCGAGGCCCTGGGGGGCCTGGAGAACGTGGAGCGGGCGCTCAAGAGGGCCGCCGCCGCCGAGGTCACGCACCTCGAGTCCCGCGTCCCCTTCCTCGGCACCACCGCCAGCGCCGCGCCCTTCGTGGGGCTCTTCGGAACCGTCTGGGGCATCATGCGGGCCTTCCACGACATCTACCAGATGGGCAACGCCAACCTGGCCACGGTGGCCAAGCCCATCAGCGAGGCGCTGATCGCGACCGCGGTGGGGCTCGCCGCAGCCATCCCCGCGGTGGTGGCCTACAACGCCTTCGTGGCGCGCATCCGGGTGCTCGACAGCGAGATGACCAACTTCTCCAACGACTTCCTCAACATCGTGAAGCGCCACTTCTTCACCTAGGCATGGCGACCTCCGCCGGCACCTCCGGGCGACAGACGCTCGCCGAGATCAACGTGACGCCGCTCGTCGACGTCATGCTGGTGCTCCTCATCGTCTTCATGGTGACCGCCCCGCTCATCCAGCAGGGGGTGGAGGTGAAGCTCCCCGAGGCTCGCGCCCAGCCGGTGAGGGCCGAGGAGGAGAAGCTCGTTCTCTCGGTGAAGGCCGACCGGAGCCTGTGGCTCGGCGGCGGCGATCAGGCGGTCTCCCTCTCGCTCCAGGAGCTGGAGGAGCGGCTGCGGGTGAATGCCCGCCTGCGGCAGGACCGCGAGCTCTACCTCATGGCCGACCGGGGGCTCCCCTACGGCTACGTCGTCGAGGTCATGGCCGCGGTGCAGCGCGCCGGGGTCAGGAACCTGGGGATGATCACGAACCCGGCGGCGGCGCGCGCCGAGGAGCGGCAGCGGTGACCGCCGCGACGCCCCTGGTCCCGCGCGCCGACCGGTTCTGGACGGCGGTGGCCGCCTCGGCCGCCGTCCACGTCGCCGCCGCCGGCCTGGCCCTGGCGCGGCGACCGCCTGCGCTCGTGGACCTGGAGCAGAAGCCCATCGTGGCGCGGCTCGTGCGCCTCGGCGAGAAGCGGCCCGAGCACCTGCTGCCGCGCAAGGAGGAGGCGGCGCCGCAGGAGGCGTCCGCCCCCGCCAGCGGGCCACCCGCGCCTCCGGCGCCCCCGGCGGCGCCGCGGCCCGGCGCCTCTCCGGCGCCGCGGGCGGGCGCCCCGGCGCCTCGCGGCCCCGACGCCTTCGCCGCCGCGCTCTCGCGCATCCGGCGCGACCGGCTGCGCCAGGAGCCGACGGCGGGCGACCCGTCCGGCGACCCGCTCGGGGACACCTCCGAGCCTTCCGCCGGCGACCGCTACCTCGCGCTGGTCCAGCGAGCGCTCCACGAGGTCTACGACGCCCCGCTCACGATCTCCGAGCGCGACCGCGCCCACCTGCGCGCCAACCTGGTGCTCCACATCGAGGCCAGCGGCACCGTCGCCGGCTGGGACTTCGAGAGCCGCAGCGGGAACGCCGCCTTCGACGAGGCGCTCGCCCGCGCCGTCCGCAGCGCGCGGCTTCCGCCGCCGCCGCCCGATCTGCGGAAGAGGGTCCGCGGAGAAGGGCTCCTGGTGAGGTTCTCGATGTAGCCGACCCGCGACCGCGACCACGACCCCCTTGCGCCGCTCCCTCGCCGCCCTCCTCCTCTCCCTCCCCCTCGCCGCCGCGAGCCAGCGGCTGGTGGTCGACGTCACCTCGCCCAACTTCCGGCCCCTGCCCATCGCCGTCCCCGCCTTCCGGGCCGACGCGGCCGCGGCGGGCGCGGCCCGGGACATGACCGAGACGCTGCGGGGCGACCTCCAGCTCACCGGCATCTTCGACCTCCTCGACCCGAGGTCCTTCCTCGCCCCGCCCGACGAGGGGCAGACCGCTCCCTTCATCCGCTTCGGCCGCTGGATCGACGTCGGGGCCGAAGGGCTCGTGAAGGCGCAGGTCCGCGCCGGCGCCGACCTCGCCGCCGAGCTCCGGCTCTTCGAGGTGCGCGCCGGCCGCGAGGTGCTGTCGCAGACCTACCGCGGCCCGCCCGCCGCCGGGCGCCGGCTGGCCCACCGCTTCGCCGACGACATCGTTCGCCACTACACCCGCGAGCCGGGCGTCTTCCAGACGCGCATCGCCGCCTTCCGGCGCGCCGCCTCCGGGCGGGAGCTGGTCGTCTTCGACGTCGACGGGGGCAACGCCGAGGTGGTCTGGCGCGACACCGTGGCCCTCCTCCCCGCCTGGCGGCCCGACGGCAACGCGATCCTCTTCACGAGCTACCGCAGCGGCCGGCCGGACCTCTGGGAGCTCGACCTCCGCACGCGCCAGGGGCGCCGCCTGGTGTCGCTCGGGGACCTCGCCACCGGAGGCGCCTACTCCCCGGACGGGCGGCGCATCGCCTTCTCGGCCTCCAGCGGGGGGAACTCGGACGTCTACGCCTGCAACGCCGACGGGTCCAGTCCGCGCAGGCTGACCACCGACCCCGCCACCGACGGCTCGCCCTCGTGGTCGCCCGACGGCAGGCGCATCGCCTTCGTCTCCACGCGTTCGGGCCACCCCCACATCTACGTCATGAACGCCGACGGGTCGGACCAGCGGCGCCTCACCTTCGACGGGAAGTACAACCAGACGCCGCGCTGGAGCCCGCGCGGCGACCTCGTCGCCTTCACCGCCCGCGACGAGCGCAGGGCCTTCGACGTCTTCACCATCGCGCTCGACACCGGGCGGATCCTGCGCGTGACCCAGGACCAGGGCGACACGAACCAGGAGCCCTCCTGGGCGCCCAACGGGCGCCTCCTCGTCTTCGCGAGCGACCGCGCCGGCGGGAGCCGCATGGTGGTCTCCACCCCCCGCGGCGAGCGCCAGACCCTGCTCCCGGCCTCCGGCGAGCTGGAGACGCCCGCCTGGGGCCCGCTGCCCTGAGCCTCCGTCCCGTGGGCGACCGCTACGCCGCCATCGACGTCGGGACGAACACCGTGCTCCTCCTCGTCGGCGAGCGGAGCGGCGCCGGGTTCCGCCCGGTGGCGGAGCGGGCCGAGATCACCCGGCTCGGCCGCGGCGTCGAGCGCACCGGGGCCCTCGACCCGGCGGCCGTCGCCGAGACGGTGGCGGTCCTGGCGGGCTTCGCCGCCGAGGCGCGGGCGCTGGGCGCGCGGGACATCGCCTGCGTGGCCACCAGCGCCGCGCGCGACGCGCGGAACGGCCCCGCCTTCCTGGAGGCGGCGCGC
>DATBLK010000218.1:0-5882 GCA_036555405.1 Anaeromyxobacteraceae bacterium | reverse complement strand
TGAGCCGTGCGGAGAAGCTCGCGGCGCTGGGCCAGCTCTCCGCCGGCGTGGCTCACGAGCTCAACAACCCGACGGCCGCCGTGGCCGCGAACCTCGAGTTCGTGCAGAGCTACCTCGAGACCGCCGGCGCCCCGCAGGACGCGCTCGACGCCGTGCGCGAGTCCCGGGAGTCGATCGCTCGGGTCGCCCACACCGTGCGGGAGCTCCTCGACGCCGGTCGGGCCGCCGCCGCTCCGGAGGAGCGGGTGCCGGTGTCGCTGGCGTCGGTGGCCGAGAGCGCCGTCCGGGAGGCGCAGGCGCGCTTCGGCAACCGGGTGCGGCTCGCCGACCTCGTCCCCTCCGGGCTCCACGCCCTGGGCCAGGAGCGGGCGCTGGTCCACGTCGTCGGCCACCTCGTCGCCAACGGCGTCCAGGCCGTCCCGCCGGGCAAGCGCGACGGGCAGGTGGTGCTGCGCGGCGAGCGCGAGGGAGCGCGGGCCCGGCTGGTCATCGAGGACAACGGCGCGGGCATGACCGAGGAGACGCTGGAGCGCCTCTTCGAGCCCTTCTTCACCACCCGGGCCTTCGGCGCCGGAACCGGCCTGGGCCTGGCCGTCTCCCGCGGCCTCCTCGGCAGCCTGGGGGGCGATCTCCGCCTCGAGAGCCGCGAGGGGCACGGGACGCGCGCCATCGTGGAGCTCGACGCCGCAGAGGCGCCGCGGCCGCGCGCCGCAGGGGAGACCACGGGGGAGCTGCCCCTCGCCCCCGCCGAGCCGCGCGCCCTGCGGCGGCTGCTGGTCGTCGACGACGAGCCGGTGGTGCTCTCCTCGCTGCGCAGGCTCCTCGGCCGCCGCTACGAGGTGTCGCTGGCCTTCTCGGTGGAGGAGGCGCGCCGGGCCCTGGCCCGCGAGGCCTTCGACCTCGTGCTCTGCGACGTGACGATGCCCGACGGCGGCGGCACCCAGCTCTGGAAAGAGGTGCGGGAGTCCGACGCCTACGCCGCCGGCCGCTTCGTGTTCCTCACCGGCGGGGCGCTCTCCGACGAGGCGCGCCGATTCCTCGACACCACCGCCCAGCCGGTGCTGGAGAAGCCGCTCGACCTGGAACGGCTCGCCGCCGCCGAGGAGCGCATCCTCGGCGTCCGCGAGCCCACCGCCTGGCCTCGCGCCGTCTTCTCCAACCCGCGCGCCTGAGCCGGGCCGCGGCAGTTTCGCCGCGCCCTTCCGACGTGGTACTCCCTCCGTGCGCCGCGGGGCGCGGCGCCGGGGAGGAACCGTGGAGCTGCCGTCGGTCGCCGCCCTGGCGAGCGCGACCCTGGGTGTCTACGTCGCCGCGGTGACGGGCCGCATCGCCCGGGCTCCCGGCTGGGAGGACCAGCGCTGGTTTCCGGCGGTGGCCCTCACCGCCGCCCTCGCGGCGCTCGGGACGGTCTCGCTGGGCACCGGGCTCCCGGACGCCGGGCTGCGGTGGGCGTTCGCCGGGCAGGTGGCGCTGCTCGTGCTCCACGTCGCTGCCTGGATCCGCCACGCCGGCGCCGCCCTCGGCCAGCCGCGCTCGCGCCGGGACCGGGTGCTCGCCGCCGCACTCTCCGCCGCCGGGCTGGGGATGCTCGTGCCCGGCCTCGGCTTCACCGGGGCCATGGTCCACCGGGTCGCGCCGCGCTTCGGCTTCCACTACGCCGAGCCGGTCGTCACCCCCTACGCCGCCGCGCTCTACGCGGCGGGGCTCCTGGCCCTCGCCTGGACGTTCCTCCGCTTCGCGGCCGCCTGGCGGCGCGGCGTCGCCCGCGCCCGCGCCCCGGGCGCGGGGCTGGCGGCGATCCTCCTCCTCTCCCTGCACGACGCGGCCGTGGTCGCCGGGATCGGGGGCGGCGTCTACCTCCTCGACTTCGGCCACCTCCTCGCCGTGGGGGCGGTGGGCTACTCGCTCGCCGGCCGCTTCGGGCGCGAGGCCCGCGCCCTGGCGGAGATGCGCGAGAACCTGAGCCGCCTGGTGGAGGAGCGCACCCGCGAGCTCGCGCAGGCGCACGAGGAGCTCCACCGGGTGGAGAAGCTCGGGGCCATCGGACGCCTGGCCGCCGGCGTGGCGCACGAGGTGAACAACCCGGCGGCCGCGGTGGCGGCGAACCTGACCTACTTCGCCGAGCAGCTCCGCGCCGGGCGGGTCCCCGAGGACGCGGACTCGCTGCTGGAGGAGAGCCGCCAGAGCGTCGACCGCATCGTGGGCATCGTCCGCCAGCTCCTCGACGCCGGGCGGCTCGCCGCCGCGCGCGACGTCGTGCTGGTGCCGGTGAGCGTGGCCGGGGCGGCCCGCGCGGCCGCCCGGCTGGCCGAGGCCCGCTGCGGCTCCGGCGTGGCCTTCGCGGTGGAGGTGCCGGCCGACCTCTGGGTGCTCGCCCAGGAGCGCCCCCTGGTGCAGGTCCTGACCAACCTCGCCGTGAACGGCGCCCAGGCGGTGCCGGCCGAGCGCCGGGACGGCCTGGTGGTGCTCTCCGCCCGCGAGCGGGAGGGACGGGTGCTCGTCCAGGTGCGCGACAACGGCACCGGCATGAGCCCGGAGACGCTCCGCCAGGTCTTCGAGCCCTTCTACACGACCAAGCCGGTGGGCCGGGGGACGGGGCTGGGCCTGCCCGTGAGCCGCGGCATCGCCCTCGGGCTCGGAGGACAGCTCCGGCTCGAGAGCCAGCCGGGAGAGGGGACGACGGCGGTGGTGGATCTCCCGGCGGCCGCGCACGGCGCCCAGTCCCCGGAGCCGGCGCCGCCGCCGCTCCCCGGCGGGCGGGTGCTGGCGGTGGACGACGAGGCCGACGTCCTCGCCGGCCTGGGCCGGCTCCTCCGCGCCCACTTCGAGGTCCGGCTCGCCGGCGGCGTGGAGGAGGCGCTGGCGGCGGCGCGGGCCGAGCGCTTCGACCTCGTGCTCTGCGACGTGGTGATGCCGGAGGGCGGCGGGCTCCGCTTCCACGAGCGGCTGCGCGACGAGGCCCCGGCCCTGGCGGCGAGGACCATCTTCGTCACCGCCGGGGCGGTGGACGAGGGCACCCGCCGCCGGCTCGCCGAGCACCCGCAGCCGGTGCTGGAGAAGCCCATCGACCTCGCGGCCCTGGGCCGGGCGGTGCGGGCCCTGGGGGCCGCCGCGCCGCCGGCTCCCGATCAGTCCTCCACCGGCGCGTAGAAGGACACGCCCCGGACGTTCTCGTGGACGCGGAGGGGGTGCTGCAGCGGCGGGAAGGCCCGCTGCTCGCAGTCCATGCGCTCGCAGAGGCGGCAGGTCGGGCCCACCGGCACCACCGCCTCGCGCGAGGACAGGTCGAAGCCGTCGGCGTAGACCAGCCGCCGCGCGTGCTCGACCTCGCAGCCCAGCGCCAGGGCGTGCACCGTCCGCGGCGCGTGGAAGCCGCCCCCCTCGCGCCGCACGGTGCGCGCCAGCCAGAAGTGGCGCGCGCCGTCGGGCATCTCGGAGAGCTGCGTCCGGATCATCCCCGGCGTCATGAAGCAGGCGAAGACCACCCAGCGCGGGCAGGCGCCGCCGAAGCGCGGGAAGCGGAGCCCGGAGGCGCTGAAGTGCTTGGAGATGTTCCCCGCGATGTCGATGCGCACCATGTGGAAGGGCACGCCCTCGGCGCCGGGGCGCCGCAGGGTGGTGAGGCGGTGGCAGATCTGCTCGAAGCTGGCGCGGAAGCGGTGGCCGAGCAGCTCGACGTCGTTGCGCTCGCCGCGCGCCGCCTCCAGGAACGGGCCGTAGGGCATGAGCACCGCCGCGGCGAAGTAGTTCGCCAGGGCCACCCGCGACAGGGCGCGGGCCTCGGGGCTGGTGAGCTCCGGGTCGGCGGCGTAGCGGTCCAGGGCCGCCTGCTGCGAGAGCAGGCCCACCTGGTAGGCGAGCTGGAAGTTCCGGCTCCCGCGCCGCAGCACCTCGGAGAGCGAGAGGACGCCGCGGGCCGGGTCGAAGCGCCGCACCGCCCGCGCCATCGCCGCCGTCCGCTCCACCTGGACGCGCACGCCGCGAGCGGATTCCAGGTGGGCCGTCAGGGACTCGTAGAGCCTCCCGGTGTCGAGCCGGGCGTCGCGCCAGAGCCGCTCCGCCCCCTCCTCGAGGTCGGGGAAGTGGTTCCCGTGGCGCTGGATGAGGTCCGAGACCTCCTCGGTGGGGAGCCGGGAGTCCTCGGCGGCGGCGATGCCGCTCTCGCTGATGCGCGAGGCCAGGGTGGTGGCCGCCGCCTGGGCTCCGCGATAGGCGTGGTAGAGGGCCACCACCGCCCGGGCCGCCGCCGGGCTCGCGGCCGCGATCTCGCGCACCTCGGCGGCGGTGAGGTCGTGGGCCTCGAAGATGGGGTCGCCGAAGACCTCGAGGAGGTCGGCCGCCGAGCGGGCGTCCTGATCGCCGGAGAGGGCCTTGAGGTCGAGGGCGAAGAGGTCGGCGAGCTTGATGAGGATGGGCGCCGGCAGGGGTCGCCGGCCGTGCTCGATGAGGTTCAGGTAGCTGGCGCTGATGCCGAGCCGCTCGGCGAGCTGCGCCTGGGTCATCCCCTCCCGCCGCCGCAGCGAGCGGACCTTTGCTCCGAGTGCGTGGGCCACGGGCGAATGCCTCCGGATTTCGCGGTCCTTCCTGGTGCCTGGCGTACTTTACAACATTTTCTCGTTTACAACTTGGGGCGACAGGAGCGTTACACGTTAACCACCGATAATCACGCGGACTATTGAGTTGACTAGGATCAATCAATATCGTGGTTCCCGACGCCACCGCCGAGGAGGAACGCATGACCCCAGCGCCTGCCCACCCTGACCCGCGCCGCTGGGAGGGCGTCGCCCGCAGCTACGGCTCTGCAGAGGTCGACCGGCTGCGCGGCACCGTGAGGATCGAGTACACGCTGGCGCGCCTGGGCGCCGAGCGGCTCTGGGAGCTGCTCAGGACCCGCCCCTACGTCCACGCCCTGGGCGCCCTCACCGGCGGGCAGGCGGTGCAGATGGTGAGGGCCGGCCTCGAGGCCATCTACCTCTCGGGCTGGCAGGTGGCCGCCGACGCCAACACCGCTGGTCAGACCTACCCGGACCAGAGCCTGTACCCGGCCGACGCGGTGCCGGCGATGGTCCGCCGCATCAACCGGGCCCTGCAGCGCGCCGACCAGATCGAGAGGGCCGAGGGTCAGGCGGGGCGCCACTGGTTCGCCCCCATCGTCGCCGACGCGGAGGCCGGCTTCGGGGGTCCCCTCAACGCCTACGAGCTCATGAAGGCGATGATCGAGGCGGGCGCGGCCGCGGTCCACTTCGAGGACCAGGTGGCCTCGGAGAAGAAGTGCGGCCACCTCGGCGGCAAGGTGCTCGTCCCCACCAGCACCTTCATCCGCACGCTCACCGCCGCCCGACTCGCCGCAGACGTCCTCGACGTGCCCACGGTCCTGGTGGCCCGCACCGACGCCCACTCGGCGAAGCTCATCATGAGCGACATCGACCCCTCCGACGCGCCCCACATCGACCGCTCGCGGGGCCGGACCGCGGAGGGCTTCCACCACCTGCGCGAGGGGCTCGAGACCGCCATCGCCCGCGGCCTGGCCTACGCCCCCTACGCCGACCTCGTCTGGTGCGAGACCTCGACGCCGGACCTCGGGGAGGCGCGCGCCTTCGCCGAGGCTCTCCACGCCAGGTTCCCGGGCAAGATGCTGGCCTACAACTGCTCGCCGAGCTTCAACTGGCGGAAGAACCTGGACGAGGCTGCCATCGCGCGCTTCCAGCGCGAGCTCGGGGCCATGGGCTACAAGTTCCAGTTCGTGACCCTGGCCGGCTTCCACGCCCTCAACCACGGGATGTTCCAGCTCGCCGCCGACTACCGCGACCGGGGAATGTCGGCGTACACCGAGCTGCAGCAGGCGGAGTTCGCGGCCGAGCGCCAGGGCTACACCGCCACCC